>DRIG01000060.1 GCA_011052815.1 candidate division WOR-3 bacterium
ACCGGACCGAGACGGGGAGCTGTTTTTGCAACCTCGAATTTCGCCCGTCAGATTGTAGAGATAGAGAAGAAAAAGAGAGAACCGGTGATCTACGTCGGTAATCTGGATGCAACACGTGATTTTTTGGACGTACGTGACGTCGCCCGTGCTTACGCCCTTGCACTGGAAAAGGGAGTACCCGGTGAAGTTTATAATATCGCATCCGGTAAGGGAATAAAGATAAAGGATATGCTGGACAGACTGGTTGCTCTGTCAAACGTCGACCTGGAGATTAAACAGGATCCGGCTCGATTGAGACCTTCTGATGTGGAGCTGCTGATCGGCTCATCAGAAAAGTTCCGTAAAAGGACGGGGTGGGAACCGAAAATTCCTTTTGACCAGACCCTGCGGGATTTGCTTGACTACTGGCGTATGAAGATAAAATGAAGGTGATACTTGTTACAGGAAGTGAGGGGTTTGTAGGTTCCCATTTGGTAAAGGCATTGAAGGAGGACCTTTTTAAGATAATCCCGACATGCTATCCTCTGCTGGCATCCAAGGTCGAATCATGTATTCCTCTGGACATTCTTAATCTGGAGATGGTCAAAGAAGTGGTGAAGAGCTATGAACCCGATATTATTTTTCATCTTGCCGGAATAAGTTCGGTATCCAAGTCGTTTCGTGACCCGCCTTTGACTTATAATACTAACGTGATAGGGACGGTGAATCTGCTGGAAGCCGCAAAGAGTTTAAAGAAAAAGATGCGTTTTATCTTCGTTTCAAGCTGTGAGGTCTACGGCGGCGGCAAAAGAATATCAGAAAAAGCAGAGGTCGTTTTGAAAAATCCATATGCAATCAGTAAATATGCTGCTGAATTGATCTGCCGGAATTCATCGCTTGACGGTATTGAGTGGATAATATTGAGGCCGTTTACTCACACCGGGCCCGGTCAGACCAAAGATTTTGTGCTGCCGACCATTGCATTTCAAATAGCGGAGATCGAAAAGGGCAGAAGACCGCCTCTCATTGAACTCGGGAATATCGATGCGCGGCGGGAATTCATCAACATAAGGGATGTCATCAGGGCTTATCAGCTTGCGATCGAAAAAGCCAAACCCGCAAATATTTACAATATCTCTTCGAATAAAGGTTATACTATTTCCGAAGCACTGGAGATTTTCAGACGGATTTCAAAGGTGAAGTTCGAGGTGAAGACTGATTCTGCGAAGATGCGGAAGACCGATATTCCCGTTCTTGTCGGAAACGGCAGTAAATTCAGTAAATTGAGCGGGTGGAAACCCCGGATTAAATTCGAAAAAACAATTGAGGATCTTTTAAATTACTGGCGTGCGAAGATTTGATTCTTTTTCAACTACGTTCTCTTTTCTGTAGTTTTTTGACAGAATATGAATATTTTGATTGTCAATTGGCAGGATTGGAAAAATCCATTTGCCGGTGGCGCGGAAGTCTATCTTTATGAGATATTTTCCCGTTTGGCGAAGCGCGGACACAATATCATCCTGCTGTGCAGCAGAGGTAAGGGACAGAGTCGTTTTGAAGAGCTGGACGGTATAAAGATCTACAGAATAGGCAGGCGTTCCAACTTCAATTTTCTGGTTCCGGTCGCTCTGCGGGCACTTCTACGGCGGAACAAGGTGGATGTTGTTGTCGACGATTTGAATAAGATCCCTTTTTATTCCCCGATCTTTACGCGTAAGAAAGTACTTCCCATGCTTATGCATCTTTTCCGCACCACGATATACTGCGAAACCAATTTCATCTTTGCAAGTTATGTATTTTTCACCGAAAGGGTCATTCCTTTTATGTATGCTGGTTCGAACTTCGTGGCGATATCCCACAGTACGGCGGATGACTTAAGGGAAATCGGTGTCAGGAACAAGATATATGTAGTGCCGTGCGGTATTCCCGTAATTCCGTCGAAAATAAAGGAAGGACATCAGGATGACCTTGTCGCCTATGTGGGCCGATTGAAGAGATACAAATCGATAGATCACTTCATTGATGCGGTGAGTCTTTTGCAGAAGTCGATGGCGGTTGAGGCACTGGTTGTGGGAGATGGTGACGTCAGATATGAATTGATGAATCGAGCTCAACAATTGAAGGCAAAAATCAAGTTCACCGGTTTTGTTGGTGAAGAAGAGAAATATCGCATCTATTCACGGGCGCGGGTGGTCGTTCAACCATCGGTAAAAGAAGGATGGGGATTGACCGCCATCGAGGCGCAATCATGCGGTACTCCGGTGGTCTGTGCCGATTCACCGGGGCTGCGTGAGGTCGTACGAAACGGAGAGACGGGGTTTTTATATCCATATGGAGACGTCAACCGTCTTTCCGATCGGATAAAGGAATTGCTTACTGACCGCCCGAAATGGCGGAAATTTTCCGTCGCAGCGAAGAAGTGGGCACAGAAGTTTTCATGGGATAACGCCGCTTTAGAAATCGAGCGGATACTGGAAGAAGAAATTTACAGAGGGAAGATATGAACAGAACATTTCAATGGAAAAGATTGGTCATACTGATATCTGTTATTTTCTCGATTGGTTTTTGCCGTGGAATAAACAGCGATGATTTTGAAACGGCGAAAAAGGCGTTTGAACGGAAAGATTATAAAATCGCCGAGCTGTATTTTTGTAATTTATTAAAAGAAGCCCCTTGCAGCGAATACACTCCTGATGCAGTATATTATTTGGTTAAAATTTATGAAAAGAGTGGAAATTTTCTGAAGTTATTCAATCTGGCGGATGATTTTTTACGTGACTATAAATACGACCGTCGTTGCAATGAAGTCTTTAATATACTTCTCAAAAAGTTGAATGAAAAAGGCGCTTACAATATTGCGATTGACTATATCAAGAACTATGATTATCTTGTAAATGATTTTGCTGTTCTGGAAGAGATCGGTTACGGTCTTTTTAAAGAGAAGAGATACATTCTTGCGGAATACCTTTTTTCATTATGCCCTCAGACCGACACGATACGTATATTGCGAGCAAAGTGCATCTCTGATTTCAAGGGGAAGAAAGAACTTTATAGCAAGATAAGCGGAGTCAAGGGAAGTATCTATTTAATGGAGTTGTTGCTTGAGTCCGGTGATACCCTTACTGCATACGAAATATACAGGACGACCAGAAGAGAGGCGATCGATGATGATTTACTTTACCCCTACACGAAGATCAGTATGCTTTTCGATTCCGAGAGATTTCTGGATGCCGTAAAACGATTGAAACGAATAAAAGAATTCAAGAACAGAGCGATTCTTCTGGAAGCCCTTTATTCCGGTGAACTCAGCAAATGCGTTGTCCCGCAGAGTATGGAAGAATGTTCTTTATTGACCGAGTTCTTTAACCAGGATACGACTTTACGCATTCCCGACAGCATAAGTATAGATACTCTTTTTCAAGAGCCGTTGATTGAAGA
>DRIG01000061.1 GCA_011052815.1 candidate division WOR-3 bacterium
GCTTCCGGTGGTAAAGTGCGTATGGGTTCAATCACCAAACAAGGCTCAAAATGGTTACGCTGGATCCTGGTCGAATGCGCCTTACATGCGATTAAAAAATCAGATCACTATCATGCCTTATATACACGAGTGGCACAAAAACATGGAAACGGAACGGCCCGGGTTGCGATCGCCCGCAGTATGCTCCGGGCAATCTACGCAATGCTCAAATATAATCGAACTTATCAGGAAAAAAGACTCCGGCCAACGCCCTGGGGTCATAACCATCAAGGTTCCCAGATTTGATTGCGCAACCGGAGTCGTACAACATCCTGTAGCACGAGTACGCATAGGTGACTGACCTGTCTGCTGGAGCACAGGCAGACTCATGGTCCTAAAAGATTATATCAATAAATAACCCGGAGGTCAATATTGACAATTTCAATACAGCTATGCCGAATCAAATTGTTGATTTTTGGTTTTTTAAGGTTATTGGTGGGTTAAATTGTAAGATTTTGCAGGGGATAAACAAAAGGGTAGACGACTCCCTGATATTTTATATACTTATTTTATTTTAAGAGTTATTTGGGGGATAAACCCAGAGCTGAAGGCTTTATCAAGAAGTATCAAAGCGAATCTGGAATCGTTGGGTTCCAGCGGTTTCGATTTCGTGAGGCTCAAAAAGACTGGTTCTTAAATCTTCTAAGAGCCAATGGACAATATTTCGAATACTGCCCAGAAGCTTCTTGAACTCGACTGACAACAGACTGCCTTTTTCAATTAATTGATTGATGATGTGGGCAATCTGCATCAGTAAATAAAAGTTCTTCATAGCCACCAAATTGTGGCAATAGGTGTGCTCTAGGTTATATCCCCCATTCTTTTGTATATTAAATCCTTCGTTTTCAGTTTTCCATCGTAAACGACCTCCTTGATTGACTAAACAAAAGATATTATCTTGACTGACACTCATATTGGTTAACCAAAGATATCGTGTCTTTTTAAGCGTTTTTTTATTGATCGCCAGACATTCCAAGACATTAATGTAATGTCGATCTCTAAACTTATAATTAAGATCCAAAACCCAATGACAAAGCTGATGTTCTCCCTTATAATCAAATTCTTTTGTTTGATCCAACGAACGTTTTTTCAATGATTGATATTCTTGATAGGTCTCGGGTAAAGAACCACGCTTAAAGGTAATCAAACATCGCCAATTATACTGTTCACACAAATCTAAAACCCGTTCATTGGCATACAAAGCATCCAGTAACAGACAAATGCGCAGTTGCGGATAGTTCTTAGCTAATCGTTTCACTAATCGATAAAATGCCTTTAATTCACAATCCTGCCGCCGGGCACCCGGTTGATTCTCAATAAACTCGGTCTCGACACTCAGGGCAAAACCATTAGCCGTTACTAATTTGGCGTCTAATACTTGATGATAATAAATAACTTTGCCCCGCTGTTTCTTGGTTAAACAATACCGACAATGCCGCCGCTTAAAGACTAAATGACCCGTCCCATCAACCGCAATTAAATAATAACCCTCCAGGCGATACTTGGCTAAACACTTACGCCGTAATAACTGATTAATCAGCCAATAACGTACTTGCCTTAAGACCGTTTCGGCAGAACGCATCCAAAAATAAGCTAAGGTATCATTACTTAACATCCTGACCAGCTTCTGTTCGGTAAAAACGGCAAGATTCTTAAGAAACTTCTCGGTATTAAAAGCATAATCAATCTGCCGACGGGATCCCAACTTCAATAAGAATAAAAAAACACCCACCCAAAATTGGGTGGGTAAAGAATAAGTAATCGCATTCTTGCGCCGGGGTTCGGGTAAAGTCCTTAAAAAACTCAGTAAACCAGGAAAAAAATGATGCACGGTTTTATACAAAATCAACTTCATCGCGCCCGCCGCCCAAGATACCGCTTCACACTACTTTTCGTCATCCCCTTTTCTAATTGATTAACTAACGCGATCATCTTTTGATGAATCTTAACCAAGCGGGCACGGGCTTTACGAAAACGTATGTAATTTCCGGTTAATCGCTGATAATCAGCAACTTCAGATGGATGTAAGATTTTTAGACGAGTTTTACCACCCTCGGTCCAATACAACCGCCAGGCAGCATGTAAAGCGCCTTCTCGAACACATTTACAATTAGGTTTGCCACAACGGCTCAAGGTCTGATACACCCCACCCTTGATTAATACCTTATGTGCCAACAAAATACTTAATAACTTTTCCTGCTCCTTAACACACTGACGTAACTTCTGCCGACATTGACTCAAAGTCATAGTTACCTCCTTCTTGATAAGATTATATATATAATATCCAGATTGTCAAGGGAAATGTTAAGTGAGAAAAATTTTCATTCGGCAAAGCTGATTTCAATAGGAGGTTCCCCATAACTCCCTTGACGAACTGAAATTATTTGATAAAATAATAAAGAAGAGGAGGTAAATAATGAAGAAATGTTTCTTACTAACTCTGTTACTGATGTCGTTTGTTCTCGGCTCTAATTTGGGAAAGATTAAGGGCAAAGTCGTCGACGACACAGGCGAACCTTTGATCGGTGTAAATATAATTGTCGAGGGGACAGAATTGGGTGCATCTACTGATGAAGAAGGTGAATATCTGATTCCGTTTGTTCCCGCTGGGATGCATTCAGTGACGGCGTCATATATCGGTTATAATTCCGTCACCAAGAAAGATGTCCTTGTATATACTACCCAGACCTCGGTCGTGAACTTTCAGCTGGCACCGACTGTAATTACGATGGAGACAATCGTCATCAGCGCGGAACGGGATATGGTGATAAAAACCCAGACCCAGACCGAGCGAACCGTCACGGCGAAGGATATCGATATGTTGCCGATCAGCGACATAAACCAGATCATCACACTTCAGGCAGGGGTATCCACAAGTGACCGCGGTACCCATATTCGAGGAGGAAGGGCGACCGAGATTGCTTATTTCGTCGATGGAATATTGACCAAGGCACCCCATTATGGACAGCAGTCGGTCAGGATAAACAAACAGGCTGTCGAGGAGGTGGCGATAACGACCGGTGGTTTTGATGCGGAATATGGTGAAGCGCTGTCCGGTGTGATCAACGTCGTAACCCGTGAGGGCTCGGAGAAATTCGGCGGTCTGTTTCGTTATACCACCGACGAAGTCTTTACGACTGACAAACTGAATTTCGGCTACAATTTTTATGAAATGAGCATGGGCGGCGGACTTCTTGCCAAATCGCGTCTGCGATATTTTCTTTCCGGAGAGGCGATGCTTACGGATGCCTATGAGGCGGCAAAATATAAAGTGCCGTCGGAAAGGACTGATTATAAAGTGCAGGGCAAGCTCTCTTACCGCCTGCCCGGAGCAAGGGGCAAGATAACCTTCACAAATTTTTATTCACGTGAACAGTTTATGCATTATCAGGACATCTGGGGTGACCTCAGTTTCATCTATCATCTGGACCATAATTACGGAGTGCTGCGCAAGAATTATCTGTCGACTGTAACCCTCAACTATATGCCTACCAAAAACACGATGCTGGAAGCGAAATTCGGATACACCAAATATACCCGTTTTCGTGCCGTGCGCGACCTTGAGGCGGAAGTCGCGGCGGATCGACAGTGGTATGAAGATTATATTTTCAAGGCGAATCATTTCCCTGATATAATCCCGACTCTGGAGGAAGATACTTTAAAGAAGAACTATCTTGTGGATTCCATGATGAATTACTACGAAGAGATGAGCAGACGAAATGCAGCCAGTTTGAGGAACAATCCTTATGGTGCAACCGGTTTCTTCTACACGGTCGGAGATCAACGTCTCTGGAGATTTGAATACAACCACGATTATCAAGGAGTCTTTTCGTTTACGAGTTCAATGGGGAAAGTACACGAAGTAAAAACGGGAGTTAATATCATAAAACAGTATGTCGGCTGGTACGACAACAATCTGCCCTGGGCGAGTCTTCCTTTCTGGGATATTTATGAAAAGGATCCATTAAAACTCGCCGCATACGTACAGGATCGTATGGATTTTGAAGGAATAATCGCCCGCGTGGGCATACGTTTTGATTACTTCGACTCCAAGGCAAGCGGTCTGCGGAACCCCTCAGACATAACCGATTCCACCCTGGTGCAATACCCTCCGAAATGGCGCCTCTCCCCTCGTCTCGGTTTCTCGATGCCGATCACGGAAAGATCCAAGTTGAGATTCAACTACGGCCACTTTTTCCAGACCCCGACCGCTCATAATCTTTATCGTTCAACCGAGCCAATGGTTGTCTGGCTTCTTCTCCATCGATTCAACTCGGTTCTGGGTAACCCGGATCTCACAGTGGAAAAGACGATTGCTTATGAAATCGGTTATGAAAACCAGATATCAGACATCTTCGCCTTCGGGTTTATCGCTTATTACAAAGACATCTACGATTTAATCCAGACGAGGAAGGTAATCACTCTTCCCTATCCTTATTATCAGGTCACCAATGTCGATTACGGCAACGTCAAGGGGATCGAGTTTACTTTAAAAAAGAGGTTGTATAATTACTGGAGCTTTGATCTATCGTACACCCTTCAATTCGCCAAAGGAACCGCCTCAGACGCCTGGCAGCATTATTACGACATATACAACAGTAACCAGGGACAGGATCCGATCACCGGAGAATATCGTCTGCCGAGAATCGATTACTGGCTTGATTTTGACGAACGCCACATCGTAAATTCAAATGTCGGTTTTGCTTTTCCTGAGGACTTCTCTTTTATCCCGCTTAAAAACGTCTTTACCGATTTTATTATCTCTTATCACTCGGGATTTCCCTACACTCCCCAGGACTTAAAAGGAAAGGCCCTCGGTGACCAGAATTCCGCCCGGCTGCCCGGGTATATAAATGTCGATGCCAACATAACCAAAGAGATCTCTTTGTTCGGGCTTAAGTTTTCTATCTTCGGACTGTTCTATAATCTATTCAATACCGAACAGATTATCTCGGTCTACAGTGCTACGGGAAAACCCGATGACGACGGCGGTGAGGTAAGTATTCAAATCCAGGACTTTTCCTCCATTTCTATGACGAGTGCTTATTATACTCCCCAGGCAGACTACAATCATGACGGGCTGAATACTCCTGAAGAGCTCTATTCAGAATATATTGCGGCACGCCGTGTTTATTACAATAACCCATTTCACTGGAAACCCGGATTCCGTGCGCGTGTAGGTATTGGGCTGAAGTTTTAAAACAAAAACCCGGCAGCGACCTACTCTCCCATGCCGTCACCAGCACAGTACCATCGGCCCTGATGGGCTTAACTTCTCTGTTCGGAATGGGAAGAGGTGTTTCCCCATCGGTATAGCCACCGGGAATTCTGTTGAGTCATTAAACCGTTCAAAATCGACTTTTGAATGGCTCAATGATCAAATCTTATTAAAAGTTGGCGGAAGGAAATCCAAGTCGCTCGACTGATTAGTACCACTCGGCTCAATGCATTACTGCACTTACACCTGTGGCCTATCAAACCTGTCATCTCCAGGTTGTCTTGTGGCCCAGCACTTCCGAAAAAGTGCCGGGACGGGAGACCTTATCTTAGGGGGGGCTTCCCACTTAGATGCTTTCAGCGGTTATCCCTTCCGGACATAGCTACCGAGCGCTGCTGCTGGCGCAACAACTCGTAAACCAGAGGTCCGTCCATCCTGGTCCTCTCGTACTAAGGACAGCTCCCTTCAAGTCTCCTACGCCCGTGATGGATAGAGTCCGAACTGTCTCACGACGTTCTGAACCCAGCTCACGTACCGCTTTAATGGGCGAACAGACCAACCCTTGGGACCTTGTCCAGCCCCAGGATGCGATGAGCCGACATCGAGGTGCCAAACCGGGCCGTCGATATGAACTCTCGAGCCCGATCAGCCTGTTATCCCCGGAGTACCTTTTATCCGTTGAGTGATGGCCCTTCCACACGGAACCACCAGATCACTAGGCCCGCGTTTCCGCTCTGCTCGGCCCGTCGGCCTCACAGTCAGGCTCCCTTGTGCCCTTGCACTCACTGTCCGATTACCGACCGGACTGAGGGAACCTTTGGGCTCCTCCGTTACATTTTAGGAGGAGACCGCCCCAGTCAAACTGCCCACCTGCCACTGTCTCCGCCGCTCCACACGGCAGATTAGAACCTCTGATAAAGCAAGGGTGGTATTTCACTGACGGCTCCATCCCGGCTGGCGCCGGGATCTCAACGCCTCCCACCTATGCTACACATGCTTTACAAAAATCCAATAGCAAGCTGCAGTAAAGGTTCACGGGGTCTTTTTGTCCTATCACGGGTAGGCGGCATCTTCACCGCCACTTCAATTTCGCCGGGTCCCTCGTTGAGACAGCGCTCTAGTCGTTACACCATTCGTGCAGGACGGAACTTACCCGCCAAGGAATTTCGCTCACATATTCCATAACTTTCGTTATGGTGTGGACCATCTCTTCACTTAATTCCCAGATTTTGTTTAATTTGAAGAAGCCTTTTTCGTTCAGCAGTATTCATTGTCATGGCTGTTTTAATAATCTTTACCAGACCGTCGGTGGTGAGATGTTCTCTTCGCTTCATGCATTGAATAATCCGTCTGAACTTTCTGAAATCAACGTTTTTCTTCGTCTTCAACGGATGCCTCTCAAAGAAGTCGCAAAGAGATTCGAGACAATTGAGTTTCCGAATTCGAAAACACCATCTGTCGCCATGGTTTCGTCGTACTACACCGCATTTGAAAAACGCTTTTAATGCGTAAAGAATTTGTTTATCCCGTTCGTGTTGGACAACTGTAAATTCAGGAAGCACTTGATATCCTGTTGTCATCTCTGGATGTCTGAGAATCGAAACATGGAAACATCCTTCTCCATCAACAAAACCTATAATCCAATCGTCACTGATCTTCATAATACCTCCTAAGGAACTAAATGCTCAGCGTATGGCCTCTGAGGATCTTCTTTTTATAGAATTTCCTGCGGATTATCCAATCCTTGACATTTTTACGGGCTGATGTCTACCAGCTTCGTAGTCAAGGCTCTAAGGATTTTCCCGCATACAGCCGAGTTCAGGCAGCTGTTGCTACCTTAGGACCGTTAGAGTTACGGCCGCCGTTTGCCAGGGCTTCAGTCGGAAGCATGATCCCGGGCTAAACCGAAGTCCATCCCGGGACTAACAACCTTCTTTAACCTTCTGGCACCGGGCAGGTGTCAGTCCCTATACTTTGCCTTACGGCTTAGCAGAGACCTGTGTTTTTGTTAAACAGTCGCTAGAGCCCTTTCACTGCGCCCTGCTATTCATCATAACAGGGACCCCTTCTCCCGAAGTTACGGGGTTAACTTGCCGAGTTCCTTAACGAGGGTTCTCCCGAGCACCTTAGGATATTCACCTCGCCCACGTGTGTCCGTTTCCGGTACGGTCATCCTGATTTCTGACATAGAGGCTTTTCTCGGCTGAATCTCGAAGCGAGTTTGTGACCTTTTGGGTCTCCCCATCACACATCAAGGTTAAGAGACACTGGATTTTCCTGGCATCTCCCTTGAAGTGCTTAGATCCTGTATTCCAACACAGGACTCGCTTCTACCATCAGCGTCCCCCCATAGTTCATAACGAAACCAAGACGGTAGCCGAATATTAACGGCTTTCCCATCGCCTACGCCTTTCGGCCTCAGCTAAGGCACCGACTAACCCTGGGCGGATTAACCTTCCCCAGGAAACCTTGGGCTTACGGTGTCTCGGTTTTTCACCGCGATTATCGCTACTTATGCCGGCATGATCACTTCCATTTCGTCGATTCCGACTCGCGTCGAAACTTCAACCTAACATGGAACGCTCCCCTACCTCCTTACACCTACGAATAGATGTAAGAACCGCAGCTTCGGTGATTGATTTGAGCCCCGGTATATTTTCGGCGCAAAGTGGCTCGGCTGGTGAGCTGTTACGCACTCTTTAAATGATGGCTGCCTCTGAGCCAACATCCCAGGTGTTTAAGTCACTTTACATCCTTTACCACTTAATCAATTCTTAGGGACCTTAGCTGGCGGTCAGGGTTATTCCCCTCTCGGCAATGGAGCTTATCCCCCACTGCCTCATTCCTGGACTTATAAGTAGTAGCATTCGAAGTTTGACTGGATTTGAACCCCGAAGGGTCCTCCTCGGATCAGAGCTCTACCACTACTACTGAACATCCAAGACTGTCCCTAAAGACATTTCGGGGAGAACCAGATATCACCCAGTTTGGTTAGCCTTTCACTCCTACCCACAGTTCATCCGAAGATATTTCAACATCCACCGGTTCGGACCTCCATTCCGTGTCACCGGAATTTCATCCTGACCATGGGTAGCTCACTGGGTTTCGGGTAATATCCCAACCTACTAAGTCGCCCTGTTCAGACTCGGTTTCCCTACGCCTCCTCCTGATACTTTCGTAGCAGGATTAAGCTTGCAGGTCAGGGTAACTCGCCGGCTCATTATGCAAAAGGCACGCAGTCATTCTGATTGCCCCCCGGAATTGCTTCCAGGGGATCAAAACTCCTGCTGATTGTAGACGTATAGTTTCAGGTTCTATTTCACTCCCCGCCAGGGGTTCTTTTCACCTTTCCCTCACGGTACTAGTTCACTATCGGTTATCTGGGAGTATTTAGCCTTACCCAGTGGTTTGGGCAGATTCCCACGAGGTTTCACCTTCCTCGCAGTACTTGGGAATTCAGTCAGTGAAGATCTTGGGAATTTCGTCTACTGGACTATCACCATCTATGGTATCCCTTTCCAGGAGATTTCAACTATTCCAAGATTTTGTAACTTCACAACCCTCAGGGCACTCAGGTTCGACTGAACCCCACTACACCGGCTGTACAACGCTTGCCCGCTTGAACATACAGCTCGGTTTGGGCTGTTCCGATTTCGCTCGCCGCTACTTTCGGAATATCTTTTCCTCAAGGTACTGAGATGTGTCACTTCCCTTGGTTGGCCTCCTCTGCCAGAGACAGAGGATTTCCCGTCTCTCAACGGGAAGGGTTTCCCCATTCGGCAATCGCCGGGTCAAAGGTTGTTCGCACCTATCCGACGCTTAACGCAGCCTACCACGGCCTTCATCGCCTCCAGATACCAAGGCATCCACCATACGTCCTTAGTAACTTGGACCTCAGACCTTCCGCCAACAAATAAGTTTTCAAAGATCGACTATCCTATCAGGATAGAAATTTTAGACCCATATATTATAGTCGCAAATCGACTATTGTCAAGGGTAAAAAAGCATTACAGCTAATTATTATAACCATTTTTTGTTTTTTGTCAAGCTAAAAATAGAGCCTGGCGCCCAGGCCTCCTTCAAAATCAAATTCTGTTCCTGGAATGATGTCGACAACCGGATACAATTCAAGAAAGAAACCGAAGCGGGAGACCAGGTATTCTACCCCACCGCCGAGACGCAAGCCGATTTTAAAATCCGTTTCATTGTCGTCTGTATCATAGATCTTCAATCTGCCGCCTATCCCCAGGTAGGGTACGACGTAATCTAAAGACCTCCCTTCTTCGTCTTTGATGACTCCGGGAAACAAATATTGATAGTCAGCCGTGGCGTGCATTCCAACGGTATGCCAGAAAGACCAGCCGGCGTTTACCTCTATCGCGGATTTATCGAAAAGCAGATATTTACCGGAAAACCCTGTGGGGCTGCCGATGATGATTCCCAAGCCATAACGTTCAGCAAAAAACAACGAAGGAAGGAATAGAAATAACAGTATTACTGTTTTTTTCATAAATCACTCCCAGTTATCTATCCGTAGCGGCATAAGTAGATACATAAGATTTTCTTCGGCTTTCGGTTTGATGATCGCCGCGGTCGTCTGTGACGTTAATTCAAAGATTACATCACCGACGGCGATGTGACGCAGAATCTCAAGAACGAAGTTCGCGTTGAACCACACCCCCAGTTTTTCTCCTTCGTAAACACAGGGGACCTCTTCCCGTGCTTCTCCGATATCCGGAGATGAGGCGGAAAGAAGAATCCCTTTTTCATGAAAATCAAATTTTACATTCTTAATGTGCGGACTTGCAACAAGAGAAACCCGTTTCAGGGCACCGTCGAGAATATCTTTTTCGATTGTGCACTTACCGGTAAACTCTTTCGGAATAACACCTTCATAATTCGGATACGGTCCTTCAATGAGCCTTGCGATGACCGTCGTATCCAGAAACTTTATTCCCATCATACGTTCTTCTGTATATATCTCTATCTTTTCTTCCGGTTTACTGTAATCGATTAAATCAAAGACCTTTGTCGCGATTATCAAATCTCCGGGTGTTCCTTTCTTTTCTTTTCTGCTCATAGCAAGACGTGCTCCGTCGGTTGTGACAATACGAAATTCATTCTTCTTTAACTGAAGAAGCATGCCGTTCATCGGTCTTCGACTCATATCACGTGCAACCATAAATACAGTCGAATTAACCATCTCTTCGATTTCACCAATGTTCAATTCAAACCATTTGTTTTCCGGAAATTTCGGTACCTCGGGAAATTCTTGATAATCGAGTGAGGGAATATTGAAGTTCGCATTTCCCGCGGATATCTTTAACTTCAATTCTTTTAATTTAAAACTGATGTCATCGGTATTCGCCTCCCGGGTTATCTCAAGAATTTTCTTTCCGGGAATCAGAACTTTACCTTCTTCTTTGATTTCAGCCGGAATTATCTTTTTGACGAAAATATCAAGGTCGGTCGCCTGTATCAAAAGTCTGTTATCTTTGGCTTCGATTATAATATTCTGCAGAATCGTATAGGTGCTCTTCGGTGGAATTATCTTTATGACATTTGCCAAAGTCTTTGCAAAAAGTTTTCTATCAATTTTAAATTCCATAATACCTCCTCTTTATTATAACATCAAAGATATATAAAAACCTTTGATGTTGTTGTATCGTGGATATGTTGAAACCCGCAAAAATCTTTTAAAATCAAATAAAAACCGAAACCATTAATGTTCTCTTTTATGTGGAAAGTTCTTGATAACTTGAAAAAATTTTTTATTGAGAAAGTTTTCAACATTTTATCAACCGGTTATCTTACTGGTTATCCTCTCTAAGCGCTGGAAGTATTCAATATTACTCTTTTTTAACTTTTCGATCTTCTCTATCGCATGGATAACCGTTGAGTGGTCTTTCCCGCCGAAAAATTCTCCGATTTCTGTTAGAGAAAGATTGAGCAGGGTCCGTATCAGGTACATTGATGTCTGTCTGGCGAGCGCCAGTTTCTGGGTGCGTTTTTTGCTCTTTAATTCTGCCTCAGAGAATCCGAATTCATCGATAACCGTTTTTAAAATCATCTGCTTTGATATTTTACAGCGTGAACCGAGCAGGTCTTTCAGCACTTCTTCAGCAAGTTGCTCAGTAACCTCCTGGCCGGATAAGGAAGATAGTGCCAGAAGGCGGATAAGACAGCCCTCCAGTTCTCTGATATTGGACTTCACTCGAGAAGCGATATAATAAGCGACGTTCGGCGGCAGTTTTATGTTGTCGGTTTCTGCCTTCTTTTGTAAAATGGCGATTCTGGTTTCCAGGTCAGGCGGCTGGAGATCGACGACCAGTCCTCCCTGGAAACGAGAGGTCAGACGTTCTTCAAGGGTTAAAATTTCTTTCGGTGGTCGATCCGAGGTGATGACGACCTGTTTGCCCTGGGAATACAGATAATTGAAGGTGTGAAAGATCTCTTCTTGTAAACGTTCTTTTCCATAGAGAAACTGAATGTCGTCTATCAGGAGAACATCCTTGGTGCGGTATTTCCTTTTGTATTCCATTTGCTGATTCCTCTGTATCGCTTCAATCAATTCAGTCATTATGTTCTCCGCCTGGGTATAATAGACCTTCAGGTTCTTGTGTCGGTAGATGAAGTTGCCTATCGCCTGCATCAAGTGGGTCTTTCCCAGGCCAACACCGCCGTAGAGAAAGAGAGGATTATACGCTTCTCCCGGCGCCTCGGCGACAGCCAGTGCCGCGGCATGAGCAAATTCGTTGTTCTTTCCCACCACAAAACTTTCGAAGGAGAAACGTTCTTGAAGCCGGGTTCCATTGTGGGAAAGAATGATTCTTTTCTTCTTTATTCTCGGTCGATCTCCCTGTTGTTTCAACGCCTTGAAAGCAAGCCTCAGTTTATTACCGTTAAGCTGTTGCACCGCTTCCTCGAGGATGTTGTAATAATGTTCTTGGATCCAATCGATAAAGAAGCCGTTGGGAAACTCAACAAGCAAAACATCGTCTTTCAACTCTACACCCTGGCTGCTGCGGAACCAGGTGTTGAAAGACTGATTGTTTATTCTTTCTTTTATATAACTTAAGATATTTTCCCAGGTTTTTTTGGCTTTTTCATTCATAATTTATTTTTCCACACTAATCCACAATGTTATCCACACCCCAAAAGGACAAAACTCTCGATTTTTAAAAACATTTTTTCGACACCCAATTTTTTTGTGAAAACAGAAACTAAACAGGTTCTAAGTTTAATCAAAAAAACTAAAAAGTCAAGCAAAAATTAAAAATCAACCAGATTTTTTTGGCACAAAAATTGCAATACCTTAAAACGGATTATAAGATATTGACTTTATCTTATTCTTTTATTATAATTTTACCATGATAGTACTATTTTTTCTGAGTACGCTGGTTTTTCAAAAAGGAGATACTCTTTTCTTTGGAGAAAAAGACAGTGTTTTTGATAAACTTGTTCTTTTTAAGACGGAAACAGAAGAAGATTCACTCCCTGTGGTTCTGGTGAAAAAAGCCAAGGTCTCTGACGATCACAGCATCTTTCTTCTTTTCGAAGAAAGGTACGATCAGAAAAACGATAAACTTGACTCGAAGATAACTTTTTATACCGCGGAAAAAAAGGTGCTCTGGTGCGAAGCCAGGAAAAATAAACGAAAAATTTCTTATGACCTTTCAAATATCCACGACAGCCTTTTCATCATTATTGAGACGGACATCAACGGCAGAACCCCTGAGTTATATATTATAAAAGACGGCAGAAAAGAGACTATTATAAAGAAAGGAACCTGGATGAGGATAGTAAACTATGCCCTTTCCGACAACAATCGGTTTCTGCTTCTTCATACCCTCAGGCAGATAAGAAAGAAGGCGTGGGACCATATTTGTTTTATCGACTTAAAGACACGGGAAACCTGGGAATACCTTTTCCCAATATGTCTTTCCTGTAAACGGACAAAAATTTTTTTAAATATCGACAACGACGGGCGATCCGAGATTGTATATAAAGGAGAACACCGAATTTTTTCAAGAGAAGGACAAATGGTAGACCTTTTTATAAAACCGGAGTAAAACAGACCGCATCAGGGTCGCAGCCGCAGGTGTTCGTTGACTTTTTCTCAAATGATGATATAATACAGTGATGATATTACTCCTTCTGATCTTTCTTCTCTTTAACTGGGGATGTGGTCCTTGCTGCTGCGTCGGCGGCGTGCAGACGACCGGCTATGTCCAGTACGGCCTGGCATCTTATTATGGTGATGAGTTCCACGGCAGAAAGACGGCATCGGGTGAGACCTTTAATAAATGGGCATATACCTGCGCCCACAAAAAACTGCCTTTCGGTACCAGGGTGAAGGTTACGAACCTGAAGAATAAAAAGACCGTAATCGTGAGGGTCAATGACCGGGGTCCTTTTGTAAAAGGAAGAATAATCGACCTCTCTTACGCTGCCGCCAAGAAGATAGATTTGGTAAAATACGGCGTTGTTAAAGTAAAGATCGAGGTGGTGAAATGATTTCACTGAAAGCCTGGGCAAAGGTTAACATCGGATTAAAAATTCTGGGAAAACGGGAGGATGGTTTTCATAATATTGAAACAACGATGACGACCATAAACTTAGCGGATATTATTCAATTTGAAAAAACTGAAGCAGGGATCTCGCTCGACGCTCCATCCCTGGATCTTCCCGTGGCGGAAAATCTATGCTATCGGGCGGCAAAGCTGTTTTTCAAGCGATTTGAAATAAAGCAGGGCGTTCACATGAAGTTGATAAAAAACATTCCTGTCGGCGGCGGCTTGGGAGGCGGTTCTTCAGACGCAGCGTGTGTGCTTAAAGGGCTGGCTCAACTTTTTGGCTTGTCTGCGTCGTATGAGGAGTTGTTTGTCCTGAGCAAAGAGCTTGGTTCAGATGTTCCGTTCTTTCTTAAAGGAGGGGCTGCGTATGTGCGCGGCAGGGGTGATGAATTGAAATATTTCAAGCTTCCGAGAATGTCGCTGGTTATCTATTATCCCGGTTATCCGATCTCTACGAAATGGGCGTATGAAGAGTATGATAGAATGGCATTGACACCACAGCCGGAAATGAATAGAATTATTGAAGAGCCTGAACAGAAGAAAAAAAAGAAGAGGATAGATTTTAAAATACAGAATGATTTTGAAAAGGTTGTTTTTAATAAACATCCGGATTTGCTGGATATAAAAGCTCAACTCCTTGCCGCCGGAGCCTTTCTGATCTCTCTGTCAGGAAGCGGTTCTTGTCTTTTTACGGTTGTGGACGAGGGTATAAGAAAAAAAGTGATTAAATTTCTGGATGGAATCGGTGCCAAGTACTTTGAAGTTAAAACAATAGATTTTTGATTGGGGCGTCGTCTAAAGGTAGGACACAGGCTTTTGGAGCCTGCCGTGGGGGTTCGATTCCTCCCGCCCCAGCCAGTGTGCGGAAAAGAAAGACGATCTGCCCAAAGGGGGCTTAATGAGAGAGATAAAACTGTTTGCGGGAAGCGCGAGCCAGGAATTGACTGATGATATTTCAAGGCAGATAGATGTTCCTGTGAGTAAATCCACGGTTCGGCGCTTTGCCGACGGTGAGCTGAAAATCAAAATAGAGGAAAACATTAGAGGCAGGGATGTCTTCGTTGTTCAGTCAACCTATGCTCCTGCTGATAATCTTCTGGAATTATTGTTGTTTCTTGACGCCGCAAAGAGGGCTTCAGCGGACAGAATTACAGCGGTCATTCCCTATTTCGGCTATGCAAGACAGGACCGGAAGGACGAACCAAGGGTGCCGATATCTGCAAAGGTGATTGCGAATCTTCTGACAGTCAGCGGAGCCGATCGAATTCTGACCATGGACCTGCACGCCGAGCAGATACAGGGCTTTTTTGATATTCCGGTGGACCATTTATATGCGGCGCCGGTCTTTATAGAGTATTATCAAAAATTTGATTTGAAAAATTTTGTTATTGTTTCTCCTGATGCCGGGCGGGTGAACCGGGTTCGGGCTTTTGCCCGTCGTCTGAGTAAAGACCTGCCAATCGCCATCGTTGATAAACGACGTATCGGGCCGAATCAGTCTCTGGTTGCGAACGTAATCGGAGACGTCAAGGGCAAAACAGCGATAATCTATGATGATATGATTGATACCGGTGGAACCATGGTCGATGGAGCGAAGGCGATTCTGGACAAAGGAGCAAAAGAGATATTTGCATGTGTGGTTCATCCTCTGCTTTCGAGGAACGCCACGGAGCGGGTGCAAAAATCCTGCATAAAGGAGTTGATCGTAACAGACACGATTCCTCTTTCTTCCTCAAAAAGAGGAGAGAAGATAAAAGTTTTGTCTGTCGCAGGACTCCTGGGAGAAGCAATTAAACGAATTCATCAAGCTGAATCCATAAGCTCTTTATTCAAGGAGGTTGAAGAATGATAGTTAATTTACAGGCAACACCTTATACGGCAGAGAAAAAAGGTGATGTCAAAAGAATGAGAAAAGACGGAAAACTTCCGGCTGTTCTTTACGGACACAAAGAAAAGACTCAGACAATCTACATTGAAAAGAACGAGTTTAAAAAAGTCCTTGATGCCTTACGAAAAGAGGCTGTGACCGTTAATCTGTCGATAAAGGACAAAGAATATCTTTGCGTCATCAAGGCGATTCAACACAATCCCATCACAGACGAGCTGCTCCATATTGATTTTCAACACATCCACAAGAGCGAGAAGATAAAGGCATTGATTCCTATTCACATTATCGGCGAGGCTCCCGGTGTAAAACAGGGAGGGATTCTGGATCAACACCTTCATGAGGTTGTCGTCAAATGTCTTCCTGCAGACATGCCTTCGCATATTGACGTCGATGTCTCCAATCTGGAACTCGGTCAGACAATCCATCTTTCTGACGTAGAATTACCCAGGGTTGAATATGAATTGTCGTCGGAAACTCCGATTGTCTCCATCCTTGTACCGCGTGCCGTTGCAGCAGAGGCGAAACCAGCGGCTGAAAAAGAAGAGGTGGCAGAAGAGAAAAAAGAAGGAGAAGAGGTAAAAGAAGAAGCAAAAGAAGCGGAAAAAACTGAAGAATCCGAGCAGAAAAAAGAGAAGAAAGAATAATGATTCTCTTCGGGCTCGGCAATCCGGGGTTAAGGTACCGCTCGACCCGACACAATGCCGGCTATCTTTTTCTTGATCTTTTTGCAAAAGAGCACCGAAAGAGATTCCGCACCCTGCAGGGATACCGGCTTACAAAGGTTGTTGTCAACGGGCAGAAAGTAGAACTCATTAAACCCCTATGCTGGATGAATGATTCCGGTATTGCGGTCGCCGCAATTCTGGAGAAAAGAGACGAAGATTTTTTGGTTGTGGTGGACGACATCGCTCTTCCTCTCGGTAGAATCAGATTAAGAGCCAAGGGAAGCGACGGTGGGCACCTGGGTCTTCGCTCGATCATCAATATCCTCGGTTATTCAGATTTTCCTCGCTTACGGATCGGCGTGGGTTATAACGATGAAACCTTCGACGTCGCCTCGTATGTACTCAGTCCTTTTTCCCGTTCTGAAAAGAAGTTGTTACGGGCGGTGATGAAACAGGGAATTAAGGGTCTCAAAATGATATTTACAGACGGCTTTCTTAAAGCTCAGAACTATATAAATTCTGTGGATCTGACAGAAAAAGGGTCCTTGGAATGAATCCGCCGTCAAAGGAAAATTTCTGTACAGGAAGACAAACATTAAGGGTGATTTAATGAAGATCGGGATTGTCGGACTGCCCAACGTCGGAAAATCAAGCCTTTTTAATCTTCTCACCCATGCGAACGCCCAGGTCGCCAAATTCCCCTTTACCACCATCGATAGAAATCTGGGAGTTGTTTCTCTCCCGGACAGAAGACTGGAAAAGATCGTTGAAATCACAAAGTCGCCGAAGATAACTTATGGACACCTGGATTTTATCGACATAGCAGGCTTGATAAAAGGCGCTGCCCGGGGAGAAGGACTGGGTAATAAATTCCTTTCTCATATCCGTGATGTGGATTTAATCCTGCATGTTTTGCGTTGCTTCGGTGATGCGGATATTCCACATACTGATCAGAAAATTCTGCCTCACAGAGATTATGAAATCGTGCGGACAGAACTTTTCTTGTCCGACCTGGCGATAACCGAACGCAGACTCGATAAGATAAAGAAAAAAGCCGAGTGTAGAGAAGAAGCAATTCTTTTGAAGCGGATAAAAGAAGCCCTTGAAAAAGGAGAAGTTCCTGATGAGGAAATAAAGGATTTACCCCTTCTTACGACAAAAAGAGAGATCGTTGTTTTAAACCTGGACGAAGACGGTAAGTTCAAAGACGGTCTGGAGGGATATCGATTGTCAGTGAAACTGGAGCAGGACATCCAGGAGTTTTCCGAAGAAGAAAGGCGTGCTTTAAGAAAAGATGCAGGTGTTGAGCCGGCAGGGCTGGCTGGATTGCTGGATTTGTGTTTGAAAAAACTCTCCGTCATCATTTTTTACACAATCAAAGGAGATGAAGCGCGCGCCTGGCCCGTAGTCGAGGGGACAAGTGTCCTTGATGCCGCCGGCTTGATCCATACCGATATGAAGCAGGGTTTTATCAAGGCAGAGGTTCTGGATTATGATACTTTTATCGAAACAAAGGGTTTTACATCCGCACAGCAGCAGGGTAAGACGAAGATCCAGGGCAGGGATTACATAGTAAAAGATGGCGATATCATTTTGATAAAATTCAGAAAATAGGCTCAATTTCGGCTTGACAAAAATTTTATTGTTGATATAATTTATATAGAAAAGGAGGATATCTTATGATTATCTGGGCTTTTATTATTTTCCTGCTGGGGTTGATCGTTTTTCTTCTCTATATATTTGGCCTCTTTGCGACTTTTGCTCCCTGGATATGGAGCATCATTCTCTTTATCATTGCGCTTGGTATGCTCAACAGAATCTGGCACAAGGAGAAAGAGGGAGAAAAGGAAAAACTCGCTCAGATGGTGTCAGAACTCGAGGAGAAACTCAAACAGAAGAAAGATTAAGGCATTTTGTCGAAAATAATAAGTTTTTCCTCAGTCATCTCTTTTATTGCGAACTCAGGACCTTCTCTTCCTATACCACTGCCCTTTGTTCCGCCATAGGGCATATTATCCACCCGATAAGTCGGCAGTTCATTGATAAGCACGCCGCCGGCATCGATCCTTTCGGCACATTCCAGTGCACGGCTGATGTCTTTTGTAAAAATCCCCGCCTGAAGTCCGTATTTGGTGTTATTGACCTTTTCTATAACTTGTTCAAGGGTTGTAAATTTATTGACAACCACCATAGGAGCAAAAGCCTCTTCCTGCACAACAAGGGCGTCTTCTGTTGAGTTGAAGATTATCGTGGGAAGGAAAAAGGTGTTTTCTCTTTTTCCTCCCAGGATGATAAGCCCTTTGTGCTTTTTCGCATCTTCACAGAATTTCTCAGCCTTTTCCAGCGCAGCCTGGTCGATCATCGGTCCCATTTCCGTATCTTCCTTCAGCGGGTCGCCGTATTTTATTTTACCGACTTCCATGGAGAGTTCTCTTAGAAATTCATCGCTGATTTCTTCCTCGACATAGACCCGTTGAACCGAAATACAGACCTGACCGGCGAGGGTATAGCCGCCTTTTCTTATTTTTTTCGCTACATAATCCAGGGGAGCGTCTTTGAAGACCACGACCGCCGAATTCGAACCCAGTTCCATTGTCACCCGCTTCATTCCGCAGTTTTCCATAATAAGTTTACCCACTTCCAGAGAGCCGGTGAAACTGATTTTTCGGATGTCAGGATGCTTTACAAGCAACATTCCGATCGTACCTCCTGATCCGGTTAGTACCGAAATCCCCTGTTCAGGCAGCCCTGCTTCGATCAATGCTTCAGCAAGCATTATTCCAGAAACAGGTGTCTTGGTCGCGGGTTTATGAATCACCGCATTGCCGGCGGCGATCGCCGGTCCAATCTTATGACAGGATAGATTGAGTGGAAAATTGAAGGGAGTGATTGCAAGGACGATTCCGAGGGGAACACGGATGTAAAAACCCATTTTAGACGATTCTGAAGAGAGGTCAAAACGTACGGTTTTACCGGTGAGCGCCATCGCCGCTTGAGAAGAGAGTTTCATAGTGTTAATCGCCCGTTTTACTTCTCCGCGTGCTTCATTGATTGTTTTTCCCGATTCAAGAGAAATCGTTTTTGCAAACGCTTCTTTCTTTTCTTTAATGATTTTTGCGGTGCGCTCAAGAATCCGTGCCCTCTCTCCGGCGGGCATCTTCCGTAACAGCTCAAACCCCTTATGAGCGAGTTCTACGGCTTTTGTCACATCATCTTCTTCACTCTGTGCCAGTGTTTCTATTATTTCATTATTGTAAGGAGACTTGACCGTGAAGACTTTGTTCTTTTCTATTCTTTTTCCTGATAAAAACATGAATAATTATATGCAAATAGATTTATATGTAAAGTAGAAAAAAGGCGTTTTTGTTTAAAGCTTATGGAGCAGATAGATCGCCAGAAAAATAAAAATCACGGTTAACAACGTGATATTGAGACTCAACCCGATGGAAAAAGCGAAAAACCCCAGGTTGACACGCACCGTGTCAAAACCCACTTTCAGTGCACTGAAAAAAAAGTTTTTCACCGGACCTTTAGGAAAAGCCATAGCCAGGAGATAAGACAATGCCGAGCCGATGATCCCTCCGATTACGATTCCCAGGGTTATATTCGCCAATTTTCGTCTTGCCATATCACCTCCCTTGCGGTGGATAAACTTTTTTATATGACAATATTTATCTTTTCACCGCATTTTTTACATCTGTTTCCTTTTAAACCGACAATCATCGCCTGAAAAAACATCCTTTCAATCAGCAGTGAATTACACTTTGGACAATAGGTGTTTGAGCCGTCCTCAGAAGGAACATTCCCGAGATAGACGTAATTCATTCTTTCCCGTGCTTTTGTATAGGCGTACTCCAGTTTTTTCACCGGTGTCGGAGGTTTGTCATAATTATAATTGGGATAGTAGCGGGAAAAGTGGATGGGGATGTTTGTGTCGATTGAAGCGACGTAATCGATGAGCTTATCGATATCTCTTTTTTTATCGTTCAATCCGGTCACAAGCAGATTGGTGATTTCAAGATGACAGGAAGAAGAATGAACTATTTCTATAGTTCTCTTTACGGCGTTCAGATCGCCGTGCAATACTTTTTTATAGACTTCCTGGTCTATTGTTTTTAAATCAATGTTCATCGCGTCGATCAAGGGTAGAAGCTTTAACAACGGCTCTTCATTTATCATTCCGTTGGTCACGAGCACGTTTTTACCCCCTTCTTTGTGAATCAATTCTCCTGCATCCAGAAGATATTCAAACCACATCAACGGTTCTGTATAAGTATAGGCGATACCGAAAGAGGAATGTTCTTTGTATATCCCCACCAGGGTTTCCGGTGAGATAAATTTTGTCGGAACCGTTTCCTGAGAAATTTCCCAATTTTGACAGAAAGGGCAGCGCATATTACAGCTGTTGGGTGCAATGGACAGAATTTTATTCCCGGGGTAAAAGTGATAGAGGGGTTTCTTCTCAATGGGATCCAGGGCGATGGACGTGGTGTCTCCGTAATTTGTCGCCCACAATTTTCCGTCTTCGTTTTTCCGACTTCGACACAAACCGGTCTTGCCCGGCATTATTTTGCAATAATGGGGACAGAGCTGACAGAGGATTGTACTGTTCTGCTTTTCGTAATAAAGAGCCTCAATCTTCATTCTGTTTCCACCCTCTGGAGTTCGCCGTTTTCTTCATAGTACATTATACCCCGAATTTTCAAAGAATCAAGAAAATTCATTCCTTTTTCCGGGCCCATAACAGCCACCGCCGTTGCGATTGCATCGGCAAAGGCGGCACTTTTTGCCAGGATCGTGACCGAGACAAAGTGCATTGCCGGAAAACCTGTTCTGGGGTCGATGATATGGGGATAACGGATGCCTTCCACCATAAAGAATTTTTCATAGTCTCCGGAAGTGGAGAGTGCTCCGTTGGTTATTTCAATCACTTCGATTATCCCTTTGCCCCGGGGATTACGGATTCCGATCCGCCAGGGTCTGTTCTTTGACGATCTGCCGAGCAAGACCATTTCTCCGCCGATGTTTATGAGTGCTGAATTTATACCGTGCCCTTTTATTATGTCAGCAACCCGATCTGCCGCATACCCCTGGGCAATGCCGCTGAGATCGACCTTCAGCCACTGCGGAAGGATTATCGAGTCACCCCTTATCTGAATCCGCGAATAGTCGACGAGTTTTTTTACCCGTTCGATCTCCGCGGTATCCGGAATCTTGAAGTTATTTTCATAAAAACCCCACAGTTCAAGCAGAGGCGCGATTGAAATATCGAATGTTCCATCGGTTAATCGTGCAATCGAATCGCTCAACAAAAAAAGTCGGACAATGTCTTCGGGCGCCTGGATTTTCCGCTCTTTATTCAACCTGGTGATTAAACTTTTTTCCGAGAAGCGGTTCAACAACGAATCTATTCTGATAAGTTCCGTATCGATTTCTGAAATAATCCGCTTTGCTTCTTTTTCATTATGGTGGTAGAATTTCACTTCACAGAGACCGCCGACGAGAAATTTTGAATAACTGAATTCCTTCTTTGCGCAGCTTAAACAGCAGAGGATTAAGCAGATGAAAACCATTATGTGCCGGGAAAAGAGTTTTATCTTCATCTTGATAATAATGAAGAGATTGTATTCCAAAATCACCTTTTTGTCAATCTGTTTAACACCTGACTCCTGCCGCTTTCTGTCTTGATTTTAACAACCTCTCTTCCCCCGCCATTTTGGAGAACCCGGATTTCTATACAGCACTTGATTTTGTGTAGTTTTTGTGTAGACTAAAATAACGGGAGTGATTGACAATCACCAGGAGTGGTTTATGACTAAAAAAGAATTTATGAACTCCATAACTAAGAACAAAAAAGATATTTTGAAGGAGTTGATTACCTCACTGGAAGATCTCAAAATTGACTACTGTGTAATCGGTGGACTGGCAGTCAATGCTTATGTGGAACCTGTGGTCAGCCTGGACCTCGATTTGGTTATTGCGGCAAAAGAAATGGAACGGTTGCTTGAATCAGTGAAAAATATTTTCCGGATTGAGAGATTTTCTCACAGCATTAACCTTACCAGCCCGGAATCTGAGCTGCGTATCCAGTTGCAGACAGATCCGCGTTATCAGTCTTTTCTTTCCCGTGCTTCTGTCAAAGAGGTTCTGGGATATAAAATGAAGGTGGCGAGCGTTGAAGATGTTCTCCAGGGCAAAGTGTGGGCGTACTTAGACGAGCAAAGACGAAAGAGTAAACGTCAAAAGGATCTGGCGGACATTTACCGTTTAATTGAAAAATACCCCCACTTAAAAAATCTTTTACCTAAATCATTAAGGAATGAAGTAATTTGAGGAGAAAGTTTTAATATCACCCTTTATTTTTGGAGCCGAAGAGAATTATCCGTTCTGTAACGACCCGAATCACTGCCTCCCGTCCTCTGCCGATGATTTTTCTGGGGTCGAAGACATCGGGATTGTTTTTCAGAAATTCCCTGACTCCGGCGGTAAAGGCAATCCGCAGGTCGGTATCGGTGTTGATCTTTGATATCCCGTTTTTGATCGCCTGTTTTATTAAATCATCCGGCACGCCCCTGGTTCTTTTAAGTGCACCGCCGAATCTGTTTACCCGATTAATCCAGCGGGCTTTTACCGCTGAAGCACCGTGCAGCACAAGGGGAATTTTCACCTGCCGGGCGATCTTTTTCAGGATATCAATACGTAGTTTGGGTTTCCCTTTGAACTTGTATGCGCCGTGAGATGTTCCGATCGCAACCGCCAGGGCGTCGCATTCAGATTCTTCTGCAAAGAGTTTTGCTTCCTGCGGAGAAGTGTAAACAGCCTGTTCTCTTTTGATATTGATGTCGTCCTCGATTCCGGCGAGCATTCCGAGTTCTGCTTCCACGGTTACGTTTCTTTTATGCGCATAGCGGACGACTCGTCGGGTGAGTTGTAGATTCTCTTTAAAAGGTAAGTCAGAGGCGTCGATCATCACCGAGGTGTAGCCGAACTTAATACACTCTTTAATAAGCTCAAAAGTTTTGCCGTGGTCGAGATGGAGAACGACCGGGATTTTAATCTTTTCCGCCATTGTCCGTATCATCAGGGAAATATTTTCCATTCCAGCGTATTTTATCGCCTTTTCGCTTGTCGCGATAATGACGGGTGAGTTCTGGGCCTGGGCTGCCGTAAGTATTGCCTGGGTTATTTCAAGGTTCGTGGTATTGAAGGCACCCACACCATATTTCTTTTTACGCGCCCGGGGTAAGATTTCATTCAGACCAACCAGCATTTTCTACTCCTTTTGATATCTTCTGCTGTATAATCTGCACCTGATTTTCCATTTCATATTCATAATTATTATAATATTATTTATATAGTTATTTATATTATTATATTGACAATTATCCATAAATCAAGACTAACCCGACTTGACTCCTCTCCCTTTTCTCATAGTATCAGCAGAACTGATTGAGTGATATTTGTCATTTTACCCGTTTCCCTTCGCCTTTTGTCATTCTGAAGGAGTCTGCCCTGGGCAGACGACTGAAGAATCTCCTTTTCCCCATTTCTCTGTATCTCCAATGATTGATAAAGATTCTTCGTCCGCCTTCGGCGGACTCAGAATGACAGGGGAAGAAGGCGGATTCAGATGTTATCATTTTCTTATTTTGTCAATTGACAAAACGTGAAAACGATAAAGGGGCGGACAGGAAGACATATTAAGACGCCGTGTTAATATCACGTTGATACGAAGACATGTTAAGGACATGTTAAGATGCGTTGTTTTTACTGTTCTTATTCCGGGGTGATTGCGGCGACGCAGGAATAGACTTCTTTCGCCCCTGCTTGTTTCAGGACGCGGGCGCATTCGTTTATCGTCGCTCCAGTGGTCATCACATCATCAATGAGGAGCACGTTCTTTCCTTCTACTTCGCCGGACTTCAGCATAAATGCTCCGTAAACATTTTTTCTGCGGGCTTCCGTACTCAACCGGGTCTGGGTCTTTGTATCTTTGATACGTTTCAGAATGTCGGCGTATTCCATATCACATTCACGGCTGATTGTTTTCGCCAGGAGCGCGGCTTGATTATAGCCGCGCTTCAGGAATTTTGTCCAGAACAACGGTACTGGGATAATCTTTTCCGCTTTCTTCAGTTGATGGTCGGCGAGTATGATGTTCGCCATTCCTCTGCCCAACATCGTTGCGAGGTCTGTTTTTTTACGGTACTTGAAGTGGTGAATGACGTTGTCGACCGGCGGGATGAAGAGCATCCAGGCACGACCGTGGGACACGTATTTTTCTTCTTTGCAGAAAAAGCAGGTTCTGGTTTTTTTTACAGGCCTTCCGCAGAAACGACAAACGGGTGAGTTCACCAGCGGAAGATATTCATAGCAGTTGTTGCAAAGAAAACCGTCGGTTGTTTCTTTGTCGCACACAAGGCAGGAATGCGGAAAGAGGAAATCCCGGAACGCCGCTGTAATTTCCTTGAGAAGCCTCAACTTTTTTTCTTATACGATTTCACCAAAATCACAAATCCCAGGATTATCGTCGCCAGGGAAATTATTTGATTAATCCAGAGATTTGCGTTGTTTTCGTAGTACCGGATAAAGTCTATGCCGAAGCGGAAGCCGCCGGCGAATATCAGATAGAAAGAAAAAATTTCACCGAGGACGTGCTTTTTATAAAGTTTTCTCCAGAGAAAGAAGAAGAGCGCCAGACCGAAGAGTGATGAATATAATTGAGTGGGATGAATCGTTGTCCCGGGGAACTGACTGCCTGCCGCACAGTTGCCCGGAAATTCCACTGCCCACGGTAGATGGGAGGGAATGCCGTAACAGCAGCCGTTCAGAAAACAGCCGATGCGGGTGAAGAATTCACCAAGTGCGATCGCCGGAGCGATGATGTCTCCGACGAGCAAGACGGATATTTTTTCTTTCTTTAAATAGATGATCCCTGCCGTCAGGCCGCCGAGAAAACCGCCGAAGAACATCATTCCGCCCCTCCAGAGGGCGAAGATTTCCAGAACGTTATGTTCGTATTGAGCCCAATGGAAAATCACATAAAGAACTCTTCCGCCGACAATGACCCCGAGCATGACATAGAAAGCAAGATTTTCGATCACCACCAAGGGGATATTGAATTTCTTTGCGGCTTTTTTGACGAAAAATATGGCAAAGAGAAAAGAAATCACCAGCATCACTCCATAAGAGGGGATGCCGAATTCACCAATCTGAATCAGGATTGGTCTCATTGTTCCTCTTTTTTAGCCTCTTCTATTATGCGTTTTGTTATCTCCTTGGGCACCTCTTCATAGTGATGGAATTTCATATTAAAATATCCCCTGCCCTGGGTGAGGGAACGCAGGCTCGTCGAATATTTATACATCTCGGCTTCAGGAACAAGGGCTTTAATCTTCTGGATTTTACCCTCTCCCTCCATTCCCATTATCTTGCCGCGGCGGCTGTTCAGGTCGCCCATTACGTCACCCATATAGGTCTCCGGGACATAAATCTCGACTTCACTGATCGGTTCGAGCAGGACCACACCGCCTTTTTCGGCATTCGCCTTGATCGCCATAGAGGCGGCTATTTTAAAGGCGATGTCCGATGAATCAACCGGATGGTATGAACCCTCATACACGGTGACTTTGACGTCGGTTATCGGATACCCGGCGAGAAACCCCTGCTGAAGTGCTTCTTTCACACCCTTTTCAACCGAAGGGATGTAGCGGGAGGGGATTTTACCGCCGACAATCGCGTTGACAAATTCAAAACCGGCACCCCGTTCTAAAGGTTCAATCCTCAACCAACAGTCACCGTATTGTCCATGGCCCCCGGTCTGTTTTTTGTATTTACCCTGTGCCTCTGATTTTTTCGTAAATGTTTCACGGTACTTAATTTTCGGTTTGGTCAAATCGACGCTCACCCCGTATTTTCTCTTGAGGCGGGAGAGGATGATGTCGAGATGCAGTTCACCGATTCCAGAGATTATCAGCTGTTTTATTTCCGGATCAAAGGCAAAAGAGAAGGTTGGGTCTTCGTCGTGGAGGCGGGTTAAGCCGTTCGAAATTTTTTCCTCATCACCTTTCGCCTTGGGTACGATCGCCATTGAGATCGAAGGCAGAGGGAATTCTATTTTCGGCAGTACGACATTAAGTTTACTTGAAGCAAGGGTGTCACTTGTATGGCTGTCTTTTAATTTCACCAGACCGCCGATCATCCCGCAGCTGAGCTGATTGGTCTCTTTTCTTTCTTTTCCTTTGATAAGAAAGATTTGGTTGATTTTTTCATCGCTCGATTTTGTGGTATTCTTGACGACGTCGCCGCTCTTGAGTTTGCCGCTCAGCACCTTGATTAAGCACATTTCACCGAGATGCGGCTCCACGGTGGTTTTGAAGACATAGCCGAGAAACGGCGAATCTTCACTCCTTTTTATTTTTGTTCCGTCCACATCAAGTTCTGGCAGGTCTGTGGGAGCCGGCATAAAGGTCGTCACCGCCTCGATGAGGTTGTGGATACCAATCAGTTCCAGGGCGTCGCCGGCAAAACATAGGGCGATCTTCCCCTGAACAATTCCCTGTTTTACCGCATCAAGACATTCTTTGAACTCGATTTCCTGTCCTTCCACATATTTGTTCATCAAGGTTTCATCAAAATCCGCCGCCGCTTCAGTCATCTTTTCGGCATATTCTGATACTTTTTTCTCCATTTCTGCGGGCATCGCTTCTTCTTTTCCCTGAGCGCCAAAAGCCTTTTTCTTCAGCACGTCGATGACCGCCTTGAATCCCTGGGCTTCTCCGACCGGGATTGTAAGTGGAACGATACTTCGTTTGGTTATGGTCTTAAGCTCAGAGAACACTTTATAAAAGTCCGCATTCTCTTTTTTTAATTTGTTGATGAAAAATATCAGGGGAAGATTTTTTTCCTCGATCTTTTGCAGAAGACGTTCCGTGCCGACTTCAATGCCGCTGGCTGCGTCGATAACCATGACGGCATTGTCGATGGCTTCAATTCCACTGACCGCTTCTCCGATAAAGTCAGAATAACCAGGGGTATCCACGATATTGATGAGAATGTCTTTGTATTCAAAGGTCGCCAGACCGAGATTCAGACTGCATACGCGTTCGATCTCTTCCGGGTCGTAATCGAATACCGATGTTTTCTCGGCGACTTTGCCGAATCTGTTATTCGCTCCTGTGCAGAACAGAAATGCGTCAGCGATCGTCGTCTTGCCGCAGCCTGCATGTCCGAAAAAACCTATATTTCTAACACTTTTTACCGCCATTTTGACTCCTCCTTCAGAATAATTTTTTTGAGACAGCTATAGTGAGCTCATCCTTTAATAATTCACTGATTAATTCAAGTGTTCCATGATGAATGGTCTTTTCCCGTTTTACCATAACCCCGCCGATTATTTTGTCGTTTGTGTTGATTTTATACTTCAATCCTTTTTTCTGTAGAAATTTTTTTAATGTCGCACCGTGCTTCTCCAGGTCTTTTTTATTAAGTATCAACTCTCCGTCTTTTTCTCCGCTGTTTTCTATAAGCTCTTTGAGAAAATCAAGATATTTCTTGTGCGTCGTTAATTTCTTAAGGGCTTCGGAAATAACCTCCTGGATTAATTTTCTCTTTTCAAAAACGAGGACTTTATTCAATTCTAATCTTTTCTGTGAAACGGCCCTCAATATTTCGGCTTTTTTCCGGGCATCTGCTTCCTGCTCGATCTCTTTTCTCTTTGCCGCAAGCTTTTCCTCTGAAGCCTTTTTGATCTTGGCAGCCTCTTCTTTGTATTTCTTCAGAATATTCTCAGTTTCTTTTTTCGCATCGCTGATAATCTTTTCAGTAACGGTTTGCGTAGCCATTTTAGATCTTCATTTGAACCACGGCGAGAATCGTGACGATTAATCCCAGCACCGCATAGAACTCAACCAGAATTCCATAAATCATCGCCTTCGCCGCTTCTGTCGGTCTTTTTGCAACCATCTCCACTCCTGCAGTGCAGACCTTACCCTGCCAGATTGCTGAGGCGATGCAGGCGATCGCAACGGGCATGGCAGCAAAGAAGATCTGGAGTCCCTGTTGCAGACTTAGAGCGACGATTTCTCCGCCGAAGATACCGATTTTCTGCAGAACCATAAAGGCTCCGATAAAACCATAAACACCTTGAGTACCGGGTAATGCGACAAGGATCAACAGGCTACCGAATTTTTCAGGGTCTTCACTCAAAACACCATTGGCTGCTTGAGCTGCGTAACCGATTCCAATTGCTGAACCAATTCCTCCAAGAATTGCAGCAAGTGCACCACCTGCAATTGCTATTGCCAAGCCAAAAGATTCTGTCATTTTACCTCCTTTTTATCTTCTGCTGCATTACAGCAGACAGATGCTTCTCCGCCGCAAACTGCCGGCATAAATATATCTTTACTCAAATTCAACATAATTGGTCTCAAAACCAAACGGTTTGAAAGGTTTACTGCCTCCATTGTAAAATCTTCCGAAGAACTCGATATATTGGAGACGCATTGTATGGATAAATCCACCCAGTGCGTTGATCACGATATTAAAGAGATGACTGGGGATAAGAATCAAGACGACCAGGATAAAACCCACAATCGGAATACCAGTAATCATCCAGGCGATTTTGTTTATCGCTATCGCGATGACACCGGTGACCATGCCCAGCGCCATAAGGCGTACATAGGAAAGTATAACCCCCAAGTAACTGGAAATTCCATAAAGATTATACAATCCCCAGGCAATTTTTCCGAGTACTTTTTTTGCTTCTTTAAAACGGATTATTTCCACAATCAATAAAGGAATTATCAGGGCATAGATGTACGAAGGTATCTGAATCTGGTACTTGAACCCGACCACTTTACCCATTGTGCTTGTTAACAACACCCAGACCAGGAAGATTATCGGCGCCCAGATGAGTTGATCCAGTACCGGCGGGTCTCCTTCAGGATGTGAGCCGATGATGATCCCGACCACGCAGAGCCACAGAATTATTTCGAGAATCATTTTAGCCAGGATGGAAGAATTGAATAGTGTGAAGTAGAGTAATATCGACGGCAGGAAAATAAACCATGTCAGATTTGCAAAGACCGCCTGACCATACTCACGGTTCTTCATTGAATCATATACTTCAATGCCGATACCGAGCATCATATGGATGAATCCCAGTCCCAGTGCGATGCCGATGAAGATCATCGGATCCTTTAATGGATCAAAGAGCATCAGTGCCTGACGGAATCGAATCAACGGGGTTATACCGATGTATTCAAAAAGGTCGCCCACCCAGCCGCCGACCATTGCACCGGCGAAGATCGTGAGAATGCCGCCGACCAGTATAATCCAGATGAGACTGCGGTCGCCGGCGACTTTTTTCAGAAGATACATTGAGAAAAGGATTAACACTATGCCGTATACGGCATCGGTTATACATAAAGCGAAAAAGACAGGGAAGAAGAATGCCAGAAACGGAGTGGGGTCGAACTCGTGTGGTTCAGGCATACTGTATAGTTTTATCAGTATTTCGTAGGGTTGACTCCACTTCGGATTCTGAAGCGCAACCGGAGGTTTTTCGTCGGGCTCTGGTTTTACCTTTTCATAAACAGCAAGTTCTGCTTTTTCTATCAATGCGTCGAGGCGTTTTATATCCCGTTTTTTTATCCATCCTATAATGTTAACCGTGGCTGCAGTTTCAGGCAGGGACTCTGCGATTTCTTCTTTCTTCTGTTCGTTTACAAACAGATCATAGGTCAGCTCCAGGATGGAAATTTCCCTGGACAGTTCAGCTTCTCTCTTTTGCAGTACTTCAAGGCGGTTCTTGAGTTCTTTCATCTCTTTCCTTATTGACGCAAGGATATCTTCGGGCTTTCCTGTAAACTCCTTGAAATCGACTATTTCACACTCGTTTTCAATTAACAGGGCACGGAATTGATGGCTCTGTTCTTTCTTTATAAAAAATATGTAATATAAAGTCGGACCTGTTGTATTGACCACTTCAAAGGAATAAGGGATCGCCTCGACTTTTTCCAGAAGCTTTTCCAGAATTTCCTTTGAAGGGATGATGCAGGGTACCGCCTCGGTCTGTTTAAAAGAGCGCAACAACCCGAGGTCGTATTTCATCGGCGCCCACGGTGTGAGAAGAGCGCGCTTTTCTTCGAGTGCGTGAAGGCGGACTTCACTTTTTTCTTTTTCTGTTTTTACCCTTTCGAGCTCAGCCACTGTTTTTGCATAGTCATAAGAGCGGACAGACTTTTCAAACTCTTCAAAGCGAATCGGTTTTTTTATTTTAATGAATGTTTCCAGAATGCTTCTTTTCTTATAGCCGGCGAGCTGGCTCAGGGCGTCGCTGATCTTCATCAACTGGTCAGAGCTTCTTGCTGAGGACTCTTCCAGCTCGGTAATGTGTACCAGGCCCTCTTTCTGCAACTCCTTAAGGAATTTTTCCTTGATGCTTTTATGGATGACTATATGAATCTTTTCTACCGGGATGATGGCCATTTAAGAATTATTTCCTGGACACTTTTCAGTGCCTTTTCTTTGTTCTGCTTATACGCACCCTGTAATTTTTTTATCTCTTTATCGTGGGCTTTCTCCAGTTTTTTGATCTCTTCTTTAATTACTTCTTCGGCTTCAGACAATTTTTTGTCTATCAGTTTTTCTCTCTCGGCGTCCAGCGCATTCAATGATTCTTCGGCATGCGTCAGTTCCTGCTCCACTAATTTTTGTCCTTTAATTTCGGCATCTTTCTTTAATTTTTCGGCTTTTTCTTCGGCTTTCTTTATTTCTTCAATTAATTTCATAACAGTTATTTTAGCCAGAATCCAAAGAAAGTCAAGAGAAAACGGCTGTTGGCAGGTAAATATTTGAGTAACTAATGGGATCAAATCTCAACATTCAGCATTAGCCAAGAAGGAAAAGAGAATCACAAATACATTTGCTGGTGATGGTAATTTTTTATGCGGAAAGTTAAGCGTTTTTATACTGTTTTTTAATACGGAAGGCAAAGAGGAGAATGAATATACCGATCGCAACCAGTATTGTTGAAGATAAAAAAGCCATGCGATATGCAAATACCTGAGTTGAACCTGATTTTATTAAAAGATCAACTAAAGGACCGGCAATAAGGGTGCCGGCGACTCCCCAGCTGAGGAAGAAGGTGGCATTGAAGAGGGCAAATTGTTTACCGCGGTGCTCAGGTGGTATCAATTTTGAAGCATAAGAATATGAAGCCGCCAGAATTATTACTTCTGAGACGCCGGCGAGGAAATTGCTGAAGAATATTATCTGGAGGGTCTGTCCGAGCATAAAACCCAGCAGATTCAATATCGCGATGATCGTTCCTGATAAAAGAAGAGCGGCGTCACTGAAGCGGCGGGCGAGTTTTGACACCAGGATGCCCATAATGAAAAGTGCTGCTGATTGCATATTGACGATATAACCCAGGAGATTGCTCGAGACATTAAATCCCTGGTCAAGGACAAGATATTGTGCCTTGATGATAGCTATTGAATTTCTTCCGAAGTTGATGAAGATCATCGCCAGGAGAAAGATAAGAAATGGTTTTGAGTAGACAAAGAGTTTGATTCCCTGTTGCGTTCCTTCTTTTTTCTCTTTTTCAGCAATCCCTCCTTCAGGAACAAAGAACATCGGTATGGTCGAGAGGAGCATTATTCCCGATGCGATGAAGAAGAGAAGTCCTTTGTCAAAACCCCATCCTTCATAGTATCGTGACAGCCCGTCATAGGCGAGCCCGCCGATCCATACTCCCAGAATTCTTCCGAGTGCTCCGATACTTGAGAGCTTCCCCAGAATACTGGTTCGTTCCTGTTCTGGATAGAGATCAGAGATGATTGCACTCCAGCCGATATTTGACATGGACCAGAAGATTTCAATAAAGGACAACCCGAGAATGATGATGTAGCCGGCTACATATTTACTCGTGGGAAGGGTATGCAGGAACCAGACCAGTACCGTAAATAACGCCGCTAAGATTTCACCGACGATAATGAGCGTTCTTCGCTTCTGATAGCGGTCAGAGAGCACGCCCCAGATAAACGTCTGAAAGACAATATTTAGAATCATCGGAAAGGTTGCAAAGAACGTGGTTTCGGTTACACTCAGGCCGAGAAAAAATCTGAGATACACAGAGAGATAGCTGTAAAAAAGGCCCCGTCTGAACATCGCCAGAATTTGAAAGGATGCTATGCCGGGAAAGGTTTTTCTTTTATTCTTTGCTTCCACTTTCTTTCATTGAAAAATTTTATACATCAAAGACAATCGTGGCTTCATAACCGTTTTTCTGCTTTTTTACTGTCAGATTATGGTAGGTGACATTTTTGATATCGGTTTTTATTTTATGCCTTTTCAAATCAAAGAGGTCGCCGTTTATCCGTGCGGAAAGTTTTAACTGCTGGAGTGAAATATCGTAATTCATCGGGATAAATCTGTGAACCGAAAAGTTATAGAGCAATTCCCGACACCAGTCGATAAGCAGTTCTTCAAGATTTTCGGCTTCAACTACTATTTCGATTTCTTTCTTTATCGCCAGTTTTCCGGATATCTGGATTTCAAAGATTGCCTGAGCAGTGTTGATAAACAGTTCTTCTACGGTTGAGCCGAAAACCCTGATGCCGAGGTCGGCCGTGTGATTGAGATATTCGAATTTTTTCCTCGCCATTTCCACAGTGTATTCAAAATAGAGTAGAATGTCAATAAACACAATTGTTGAATTATTACACTGGGTACTTGATTCTCGATATTGGATGAAACGGAGAATAAAAGATTGTTATTGTTGACAGAGTGCTTGATTTATAATATAATACCTTGATTATGGATAGAAAAGAAAATCTCTATGAAAAAAACCTTACCCGTTTAAAGAAGATCGCCGAGAAAAAGGGTTATGTCTTCAACTCCAATGAGGACTGGGTGAAACAGGTAATCAGGTTGATGACGAATAACTTTGAAGAGTATGGAAAATATTTTTGTCCCTGTAAACAGCACCATCCCGTGGACCCAGAGGTTGATGTCGTCTGTCCCTGTCCGACCCTTGATAAGGAGGTTGCGGAAGAAGGTTTTTGTCACTGCCGGCTGTTTTATCGTAAAGGTTTTGAGAAGAAACAGATGGATATTCTCAAGACCATTACCTGTCCTGGCTGAGCGTCCAAGATGTCAGCTGCGCAGTTGGCGCAGGCGCTTGCAATCCTACCGCGGCCAAAGGATAAAAACCTCCTCGTGGGCGTAAATACTGCTGATGACGCGGGTGTTTATAAAATCAGTGCAAACTCGGCTGTTGTATATACGGTTGACATTCTTACTCCGGTGGTCAGGTCTCCTTATCTGTACGGCAAGATCGTCGCCGCCAATTCTATTTCTGATATCTATGCAATGGGAGGCGACCCGAAACTCGCTCTTAATATAATAGGTTTTCCCGACAACGGAGATCCGGAGACCCTGGGTGAAATTCTAAGAGGCGGTCATGAAAAGGCTCAGGAGGCGGGTGTGACCATTCTCGGCGGACATACCTTTGTCACCAAAGAGATAAAATACGGCCTTTCGGTTATCGGCTATATTCATCCGGATAAGATCATCACGAATGCCGGAGCAAAGCCCGGTGATGTTATTGTTTTGACAAAACCGATCGGCAGCGGGCTTCTTATCCAGGCCGTTCTGGTCGGTGAAGCCGAAGGAATCGACTTCACACCGGTGGTTAATGCAATGACGGCCCTGAACCGTGATGCTTCCCTTGCAATGAGAAAAGCCGGGGTCAATGCGGCGACCGATATCACGGGATTCGGACTTATCGGACATCTGGTTGAGATGGCTGAAGCAAGCAGGGTCGGCATTGAACTGGATGCCTCCCGGTTTCCTATCCACAAAGGCGCACTGGAAATTCTCGGTAAAGGCGTGGAAGATCCCGGGATCACCATGAACCTGACCTCATTCGATAGTCGCGTGGACAGAACCGCGGTTGATGAGTCCATTGGTAAGATAATATTCAGTTCCGAGACCTCAGGTGGTCTGGCGATCGCTCTTCCTGAGAAGAATTTAGAGGTTTTCAGAAAGCACTATACGGGTCCTGCTCCGGTGATTGGAAGGGTTACCGGAGAGAATGCGGGCCAGGTGATTGTCAAAGACCGGTTTTGATCTTTATAGAGTTAGTTTATTCGATCACTAGGTGGAGTCAGACAAAGCCGAAAGATCGTTTTCTTGCGATAGATTCTGCTGTTTAATTTTGTTATTTATTGTGTTCGGAATTTCCTCCCCACATATACCAGCCGTCGTCATCTTTATCTCCGGTTTCAATGCCGTATAAAAGGCCGTTATCACAGGAGACAAAGACGAATCCTTTCGCCACCGCCGGTTGAAAACTGACCGCGCCTTCGAGCTTTTCTTTCCAGAGAAGCTTTCCGTCTTTTTCCCTCAAACAGAAGATTTCTCCGTTTCCTGAGCCGATAAAGAGTTTTTTATTTGCATAAGCAGGCGGTGCAAAGACTCTGCCGCCGACACCTTCGGTGGTTAAATCATCATACTTCTGCACCCATTTGACCTCACCGCTTTTTATATCCACGGCCTGGATTTCGTTTCCCATGGCATTATAAGAGCAGCCTCCGCGTACGACCGGCCGCGAGCCCTGATATGCCCAGCAGCCCACGACAGAATATTGCCCCACATTCGTCTTCGCCTGATCAAGCTTCGCTGCCGCCGGAGCGCTTCCGAATCCGACACTTGCATCAAGATTTTCCTGAACGGCGGTATTCGCCGTTGTGCGTCCATACACGAGATACGGCGCTTCCCTGAGCGTCCATGGTTCTTTTTGTTCCTGCGCGCCATCTTTGTTGTTCAAGGTTGCGATACCTTCGTACTGTTTGATTGAATCCCTGCCGCTTTCCACTTCCTGACGGAGGCTGATAAAGATTCGGTCGTTGTGGATCGTGGGGGCACAGGTGGCGTTCTTTTTCTGAGACCACACAAGCTTGCCGTTGATTGTGTTGTATCTATACACGGTGCCGTCGAAACAGGTCAGATAAACAGAGTTTTTGTAAATCACGGGTGCGGATATCAAATCGCCGGCGATTTTGACATTCCAGACTTCTTTGCCGGTCTTCAACTTCATACAGGCGAGATGGTGGAAGCCGTCGTTACCGGGATATGCCATGTATACATTTTTATCATCCACGGCAGGTTGACTCATCAATGGGTCGCCCAGCCATTTTTCCCACACCTTTTCACCGGTCTTTGCCTTAAGAACATAGATGATACAGGATTCCGTATTAAAAACCACATAGCCGTTTTTTACGACCGCGGCGGTCGGTCCGTCATCGCCGGTCTTGAACATCCAGGCGAGTTCACCGGTCTTTGCCTTGAGTGCATAGAATTCATAGCTGCCGTATCCGCCGCCGACAAAGATCAAACCGTCTTCATATGCTACAGTAGCAAGGGGGCGGCTGCCGGGAATCAAAACCTTCCAGCCTTTTCTGCCTGAAGGGAAAGAGACTTCTTCAGCAATTAGTTCTGTCTCCGACCTCAACCTGGGAATAAGCAGTTCATCCTGAGCCGTCATCTTTTCTTCTGACGCCGGTGCGGCACGTTGTTTTGCCTTTGGTACGTCCTCAATCTGCGACAGCCCGAAACAGAGGAGGAGTACCATAAAAGTAATCAGACGTTTGACCATTATTTCCTCCTTTATTTACAAATACAGTGACAAATAGATTATATTCCTGAAATGCACAAAAGCAAGGATAAAATATTATTGACGATCCAGTGCTTTTGAATACAATAGGAGCATAAAGGGTTTTTTCAGGGTTATTTTATTGTCAAGATAAGAAAGGTATAAATCTGGAGGTTTTATGAGTACCATACTGCTGGTCTTTCTGCTTTACCTTGTCGGTATGATAATCGTTGGCCTGATAACCGCCCGCCTTGCTTCAAAATCTCTGGATGATTTTATCCTGGGCGGCAGAAAGATGTGGACTCCGGTCATCGCCCTTTCAGAAAAAGGAACAGATATGTCCGCCTGGCTATTGATCGGGCTTCCAGGTCAGGCATTCAAGATGGGCCTGGGTGCAATCTGGGCCGGCATCGGAGTCTGGTTGGGAAGCATGTTCAACTGGCTGGTCATTGCAACTCCGTTGCGCAGACTTGCGGGCAAATACAACGCCCTGACACTTCCCGATTATTTTGAATCCCGATTCAATGATGAATCACATCTTCTACGGATAACTTCCTCTGTTCTGATTGTCTTCTTCTTCACCCTTTATGTATCGGCTCAGGTCGTCGGCGCCGGAAAGATCCTTGCCGCGACATTCAATATCCATCAAGTCGTGGGAATGGTGATCGGTTTGAGTATTATCCTCTTTTATACAATGATGGGCGGATTTATCGCTGAATCATGGACCGACTTTTTTCAGGGATTGATTATGGCGGTGGCGATCGTCGTGCTCTGTATTCTCGGAGTTGTCGCTGCTGGAGGGCTCGGGAATATCATGCTTCATATAAAGGGCATTGATCCCGAGGCGGCGATTGTATCCGCCGGTAAGAGCGGAACTGCACTGTGGCTCGGTCTTATTCTCGGCGGTCTGGCGATCGGATTCGGTTATGCAGGTCAGCCCCATATCGTAATGCGTTATATGGCGTTGCAGGATGTTAAAGAGGTCAAAAAGGCGACGATTATCGCAATGACCTGGACAACAATTACGGTTGCCGGCGCGATTTTTTTGGGATTCATCGCGATTCCGTTTCTAAGGGGAGAGATCACCGACCCGGAACACGTTACCCTTGCTTTTGCAGCGAAGATCCTGCCGGGATGGCTTGTCGGTTTTGTCCTTGCAGCAGCGACTGCAGCAATGATGTCGACTGTGGATTCCCAGCTTCTTGTAGCCGCCTCGGCGGTTACTGAAGATATTTACCGCAAGCTGATCAATCCTGACGCCTCGCAGAAATACCTTGTGAAACTGGCGAGAATCTTCACAGTGGTGATTTCTGTGGTGGCATTTATTTTAGGACTTTTCGCCAAACAACTGGTTTACTGGTTGGTCCTGTATGCCTGGGGTGGTCTGGCGGCGACTTTCGGTCCACCTTTGATCCTTTCCCTGTTATGGAAAAGGACGACAAAGATAGGTGCATTTGTCGGAATGGTGGTTGGTGCGGTGACCATTGTGGTGTGGTATAATGTGCCGGCGCTCAAAAATTTTCTCTATGAACTTATCCCGGGGTTTATATTATCATTCTTAGCTACCTGGCTGGTGAGTTTCTTTACGCAGAAATCAAATATCCGATCAGAACTCAGCAGCGACGCGGGATAGAGAGATTTAGTCGAGCAATACTACTTGTTTCGGGGCGAGCCGTTTAAGAGGATGTACGACCCCTGGTCAGAAAACATGCGGCGGGTGATATTGAATAAACTTGAAACCGAGGCAGTGCACTTTGCAAAGAGATGTTTGGCGTACAAAGATAAAAAGAGCGCCGAAAGAGCTCTTAAAAAGGTATTGCGGATCATCCCCGGCTCAGAAGAGGTTGCTGGAACACCTGGGAATTTGTAGTATCTCTTTGGGGACTTACAATCCAATAAATATTTGGGCATCCGGTGTTTTATGCCGGATGCCCTGTTTACTATATCTTAACTACTTTCCGACTGATTTTCCCTTCAATTTTAATGAAATAGATGCCGGGTTTTATCTTATTAGCATTAATTGCTCGACCGGAGATATCGTATACTTTGCACTTTTTACCTTCTGGAAGCTGTAAAGACCCGTAGATGACCGTTGCACTGTTCCAATCTTGCAAAGGTGTAGTAATCTCTTCTTCAATGCCAATAGGGGCATAGTAGACAATCAGCCTTGGGATCTGAGAACCATGCTCATGGGGATAGAAGAAGACCCACTCGTCCCAAAGGCCGACATACAAACTGTCATTTGAGTCATGGGGCATGAATCCCCATGGAACCACCGAGGTCATATCATCGGGGTCCTTCATCTTAATGGTGCAGAATGTATGTGAGACCTCGTAATCCCGGTTAAAGATGTCCGTCAGGTCAACCGACCTTGCCCAACCAAGATCGACACCAAAACCTGAAGCCTGGTGGGTCGAATCAGAGGTTGGAATCTGCCAAATTATGTGAGCTGAATCATTCTCAGTCCAGGTTTGAGAGTTGACATTCCAGTAGATTACATCAGCATCCCAAAGATAACCTACCTGCCAGACATAACACTCAAGAATCACCGAATCGATCTGTGCGTTTGATGGGATCGAGGAGATGTCAAATTTTAAGAATGGATTTCCACCCTCACCACCGCCATAGCTAACAACGTAGACATCCTCCACTGGGTTTAGGGTGTCAACATCGGCCTGAAGCATTACTACTAATCCTAACAAAACTAAAAATTTCATAATTCCTCCTTTCTTTACCTTGATGTAGATCATACTTAGGCTTGATAAAAGCCTATTGGCAACTTTTTACAGTTTAGTTTTTCCTAAACTTTTTCATTTCAATAGTAGCACCTTTGCAGTATAACTTTGCTTTGATGTTGTTAAGCGAACAAAGTAGACGCCAGTAGATAATTTACAACCAGAATCATCAGTTCCATCCCAATGGATGTGCTTAGGACGTTGAGCGTCGAGCAGAGGGCAAGAAAAATGCTTAACCAACCGACCTGCAGCATCATAAGCCTGTAACGAAATATTGTTCGTCTTATCTGTATCTGCTATCTGATATCTGATTTCTGTCATCCGTTTAAATGGATTCGGATACAACTTCAACGTTGTCTTCAATGGTAGACCACTTAAACCCGCGTCTTCCTTAACACCTATGATAGAGCATTGAAAAACACGAATGCCGGTTCTGGAATTAGCGGTATAGATTAGTGAATCAAGAACAAAGCAGTGTAGCATTTCATCCCATCCACCAGTGTTTGGATTGTAAAAGCCAACCTCCAATGGAGTGGTTGGGTCAGAAACATCAATTACCCGTATGCCTGAAGAAAAACATGTGACATAAGCTAAATTACCTTTAACTCTTACACTCGATGCCGAACTGGGTGTACTGCAAGACCCAACTTCATAAGGTGATGTTGGGTCGGCAACGCTGATGATTTTTAGATATCCATCAAATGCAGAAACGTAAGCTAATGTGTCCACTACATCAATCCCAGATGCTTGGATTGCAGAATAAAATCCAATTTCGACCGGGTTTGTGGGGGTAGCACAGCTAACTATTCTAAGTCCCGCGTGATCTGCGAGATATGCCAAGGTGTCTATGACACGAACTCTCCATGTACTGCCAGTGGTCGTCCATAAACCAATCTGATTCGGAGAAGTCGGGTCGGAAACATTTATGATTCGTAGACCATCAGTTCGACAGGTAACGTATGCAAGGCTGTCTTTAATATCCACGTTATAAGCAAAAGCAGGATATTTACCAAGTTTGTTCGGATTTGTGGGATCTGATACATCGATACACTGAAATCCGCCACAATCATAATAAGGACAGTAATAACCACAAACATAAGCGATATCATCAATGACATATACGCCATACACGGATTGATCAGTTGTGTCTTGATAGGTACTGATTACCTGTGGGGATGTTAAATCTGCAAAATTCACTATTTCCATGCCTTTTGTAAGACTAGCAACATAAGCAAGTGTATCAGAGACCCAGAGACCTTCAGTTCTGAAGCCTGTGACATAGCCTCCGATTTCAATAGGTGAAGTAGGGTTGGCAACGTTGATTATCCGTACTCCCTGATATCCCGTGCCACAGGCAAGCAAGTCGCCAGTCTTATGGACCCATCTCACTCCTGCCGCCCTATTTATTGTGCAGAATCCCACAACTGTAGGATTCTGCAAGTCAGCACAGTTTAGAACCGCCACGCCGTCTCCTTCAGCCACATAGGCAAGAGTGTCTTCAACGAAGACATCGTGTACATAGTTGCTTCCCCAGTTACTTAACTCAATCGGATTAGTTGGATCAGAAATGTCAAATATCCTCACACCACCGTCCACAACATATGCTACGCTGTCTTGAACATAAATACCGTCAGTATAAAAATCATTGGGAATGTTCCCAATTTGTATAGGGTTTGTTGGGTCACTCACATTTAGGATCACTGTCCCATCATATGATGAAGCCATGTAGGCAATTGTATCTTTCACATGGACATCCCAATCCTGCTCAGAGGTCATAAAGGAACCAATTTCATACGGTGCCGCTGGATTGGCAATATTGACGATTCGCAAGCCATCCGAGATGGGATTTACATTTGCAAGATACGCTAAAGTGTCTTTTATATAAACACCCATGGCACTTGCACCACTGGCGCACTGACCAACTCTTTTGGGGTTCATGGGGTCAGCTACATTTATTATCTGGAGTCCATTCTTGCTATTTGCTATATATATCAAAGTGTCTACGAGGTAGATATCCGAAACCCATACTTCTGTGTCATAGTATCCTACTACAGTCTCGGAACCAGGGGTAGAAATATCGACGACTACCAGAGAGTGTCCAGCTGGGGTATATGCATAGTTGCCACTTATTATAGCATGTTCTGCTATGCCAAAGAGTGCTCTTCCTTTCATATACATATTCAAACTATCAGCTCTAGTCAAACTCGTTTTCTCCTCCTTCATTGCCTGACCTACTATAGGGAAACTAATCGTTTGAGTATCAGTTAATTCACCAGCGCCATATTCGCACTCGCCGCGTTGCATTTTACTATTCTTGTATTGACTGACATGACATGGAATGTCCCACATCTGGGTTGCCGAAAAGCTATGCGCAACCAAGAGAGTCGTCAGAATCACAAAACCTCGCACCATTATGTTGCCACTTTTCATTTAAACCTCCTTTCAAATTTTTGCCGGGTTAGAATATTTAATCCTATCCCAAGATTTAATCCACAAAATTATAATCATAAATATGTATTTTTTATAGCCATTTCCTGCTTCAAACGCTTGAATTTTAAAGACTTTAAAGCGTTATATTTCCTCCTTGACAAAATTGCAAATTTTTTATATAATTTTCCCGCAACCTTATTATGAGAAACAATTATGAAATTATTAGACTCAAGGCAGTAAAATGCTATCTCGGTTCGGGTTTATTGAATAAATGTGCCAATTTATATAAGGTCCATCCACTCACTCTGAAACGCTGGGTTCAATGGTATAAAGAAGGTGGTGAAGAAAGTCTCAATAGGAAAAAAGCCTATTACCGAGCTTGGAATAGAATTTCTCCTTCAGTTGAACATCAGATTGTATTATTGAAAGAGAATTACCCCTCGCTTACACTTTCTGAGGCAAAAAGACTTCTCAAAAAAAGGGGGATTAGAATTTCTGTTCATGGAATCTGGGGTGTTTGGGAAAGGTATGATTTGGTGGGTTCTTATAGAACAAATGCTCGACAAACCGAGAAAATTGAGACAGCCCCAGAACTTAATGATGGGTTAAAAAAAGCTGAGCAGGTATTGAATAAAGGAGACCCAAAAAAAGCGGCACGAATATTGAATGCTTTACCTTCCTGCACTAATAAGGATATTCTGAAGAGAATTCCAGACAGACTTCTCTCGCTTCCAAGGAAAGTTGAGAAACTTGAGATGACATTTGGCGATAGCCCTTTTATGGAACGGTTACGGAAAGCAAAGATTCTCCGTAAAAAAGCTGAAAAAGAAGGTTTTCTTAACTTATCCATACGTGCAGGATGTATTGAACTTAACGCACTGGAATGGATAGGAAACCCCAAAGAACAGATCAAGCTTGTAAATTCACTTCTGATGAAGATGAGGCGCAAACAAGGAAAGCGTGATAACAGTAATGCTGTTCTACGTTTCAAACTTCTTGTTTCAAAAGGAATGGCACTTGGGACTCTTGCAAAAATCAAGGCAGCTCTTTGCTGCATCAGGAAATGTAAAACTATCTGCCGATGTTTATTAACTTCTTCTAGCTACAGGGACATCGCTACGCTCTATGCCAGAATCGGCTCATTCAGGAAATCTAATCAATGGTTATTAAAGAGCTTTAAATACGCCAAAGCAGAAGATAAGGTAATTCTGAATCTACTTCTCGCTAGTACACTTGCCAAAGCAGGAAAGTATCGCGATGCAAGAAGGAAGTTAAAAAAAGTTCATATAGAAAAAAGAGGCATTGAAACTCTTTTTTTAATCATTGAAGCGCAGTGTCTTATTGGAGAAGGAAAGATTCAGGAAGCAATGAAATCCGCCAATGAAGCCCTTCAACAATCAAAAGAGGAGATAATCCGCAACTATTTTGCTACCTCCTCCATGGTCATTAGTTGCTGCTTATGTGCCCTTGGTGATGAAAAAAAGGGGAAGAAACTCCTGAGAAAGATATTACCTGTTCTGAAGAAGTACGGCATGGAATATGATCTTCTTCTACCTCGCATTCTCCTTGGTCAAGATATCCCTCCTAAAGATACAAAGTTAAGTCCTTCTTTGAAACTCGCTTTACAATTGAAAAAGGCCTCACATTCTTTGAAGATAAGAGATTACAGAAAGGCCTTTAACTATGCTACTGCTCAGCAACTTATGGGACTTTTTCATCGGTTACTTCTCTTCTTCCCAGAGCCGGTGAACAATCTTATTGCCAAAGGAAAATCCACCGGATTGCCCAAGGCATTATTAAAACTCCCTGTGTTTCAAAAAAATATTCCAGTTTATCATTTAAAATTCTTAGGCCCGGTGCGTATTTATCGAAATCGTATAAAACTGCGAAATGACCCAACGCCAATATCTGCAAGTCTTATTATTCACCTTGGTCTCAAAAAAAAGATAGAATTGGAATCAATATATAGAAATTTCTGGTCCACTGCAAAAGACCCAAAGGGTTCACTTTCTCAGCTTTTGTATAACCTTCGAAGATATCTCAAACTACCTCCTGATACACTTTCAATAAGACAAGGATTTCTTCATTTCAAGGGATATATTACGACCGATTATCAGGAATTTGAACAGATTCTAACGCGGGCAAAGGCACTTGAGCGTGCGGGCGAATGGGGTTTTGCAAAAAAAGAATATTTAAGGGCTTTTAGAGTATTTCGGGGTGAGCCGTTTAAGAAGATGTACGACCCGTGGTCAGAAAACATGCGGCGGGTGATATTGAATAACTTAGAGACTGAGACGATTCATTTTGCCAAGTCATGCCTGGAGCATCGCAATAAAAACGATGCGAAAAAAGTGCTCGAGAAAGTTTTGAAGATAATACCCGACTCAGAAGAAATAAGAAAGATGGTAAGTGAGTGTGGGAAGTGACCGAGCTTCGGAGAAATGGAGACATTAATACTCCACACGATTAGTAACTACTTCAAGTTAGTACGACATTCATCGTTTTCCCTTATCTCTCCGTTCCTTTGTCTCTACCGCAGTAATATTACCTTTTTGGTAAAACTCTCATCGGATGCCGTCAAACGCACAAAGTAAACACCAGTAGGAAGTTTTTTACCGAAATCATCAGTGCCCTCCCAGTTGGCTTTATAGAAACCTCTCTCTTTCCTTCCTTTGACAAGCGTTTTCACTTTTCTACCCGTTATATCGTATATTGAAATATTTATCGTTTGAGAACTTGAAACTGAATAGGATATCACAGCACTCCTCTTGAAAGGATTTGGTGTAATATTGCTAACAAAACTCATTATAGGTTTTCTTTCATTTTCTGTCACACCTTGAGAGGGGAATCTATACCTGTATACTCCACCTCTTGTGGTAACATAGATGGTGCTATCGTCGGGCATCACAAGCCTATTAAGATGATGATTGGGAAGACTGTCAAGCTCTGTCCAGGAGACGCCACCATTATCAGTGTAGTAAATCTTTCCGCTATCATAAGGTGCAATTTCATAGTATACATAATATGCGTGACTGGGGTTTCCTACTCCCACTACAACTCGATTTGAGATATTTGGTGCAAAGCAAACATTGAATACTGGTTTGACAAAATTGCCTAGAAGATACCAGAAATTACCCCCATTGTCTGTTTTGTAAACATTACCACCTAAATCCCCATAAATGGCAAAATTAGTGTCAGACTCGTATACGTCAACTGCTGAACCTGTATAGGGTCCAAGAGGGGCAAAGGTTGTATACGAATAGCCACCATCGCAGCTTTTACCAACAGCACCAAAATGGCTTGTTGAATAAGAACCGGACATACAGAGATAGACGTTCTCGCTATCATCCATTGTGATTCCAGAATTCCAACCCACAATTGAATCCATTGGTTCAGAAAAGTTAGTGCCGAAGTCAGTACTCCGAAAAAGTTGAGCATCCCTATCGCCAAAATTACTCGTAGACTGTGAAAGAAAATAGATAGCAGAGGTTGAACCTACAAGGATTTTAGCACATCCTGTGCTACCGTAAACATGCCATACATTGGTTGTATATTCCCAGGTTAAACCCCCATCTGTGCTTCTGAAAAACTTCGGTGTTGGCGCCCAGTATTCATGACCGGGAGAATGTGCAGTGTAAACTCTCTGTGGATTATTCGGGTCAACTGCTACATCGCTTAAACGTAAATCAGTTATCCCCTGGTGACCAAGTGTCCAGGTATCACCACCATCTGTTGTCTTGAAAACACCATTTGCCATTGAAGCAATATAGATGGTATTTTCGTCATTTGGGTCAAATGCAATACCGTCTGCGTAAACTGCCCTGAGCCCACTCTGGAATTGACTCCAGTAAAGCCCTGCATTTGTTGTTTTATAAAACCCCTGAACATTAGGTATATAATATGTGAAAGATGAATCAGGGTCCTGCACAATCTCGCAGGCATAGGGAACCTGAATACCAGAATTAGACGGATACCAGTTCAGTCCTCCATCAGTGCTTTTATAAACACCACCCCCCACACAGGCAGCAAGCATTAAATTAGCATCATTTTTGTCTATCGACAATTCTCTTACCCAACCTGCAACACTATCGCCAATAGCCCAACTCTCCCCTCTGTCCGTACTCTTTAACAAGTAAGAGCCATAGCCATACATATTGTAGGTGGAATAGACAATATTTGTATCTACCGGGTCAAATGCAAATGCATGGCATATACCACCGTAAGTGGGTTGAAAAACAAGTGTCCAGGTTGCACCGTAATCAGTGCTTTTGTATATCTGTGCAGCACCACCATATCCACCACATCCTGCAAAAACGATATTGGGTGATAGTGGATGAACACCAAAGGACTGTGCATATTCACTAAAAGGTAATTGTGTCCAGGTCCCACCACCATCCGTGCTTTTATATCCAGCACCTCCCTGTGCATCACAGGCTAAGATAAGTCTATCATTTTCCGGATGCACAAGGATAGGCCAGGTGAGAACATCAGGGTTAGAACAGGGATTCCAGGTTACACCACCATCTGTGCTCTTGTAGAGATTGGTTTCCCCATAACCCCATCCAGATAATTCAGCAGTAAGAACAAATATAAGATTGGGGTCTTGATGACTTGCACATATATCCCAGATGGGTGTCTCGTAAACAAAGGATGCTAAAGACCAACTGTTACCGTTATCTGTGCTTTTCCATAATCCTGTGCCATAACCACCGGCATAGAATATCCCTGGCTGTGGGCTATCAAGTGAATAAAGTATTGCTCCTTCTGGACCCACATTCTCCCATTGCGCACTGAGCATAACCGGGAGAAAAAACAAAATCACAAATATCAATCGTTTCATTCCTGCCTCCTTTGCTTTTTTTCTTCATCTAATCTTTACTACTTTAACAGACTTATTATCCGCACCTTTGCGTTTCACAAAATACACTCCTGCGGGAAGAACATAACCAATTCTTCTCCTTTCCGAGGCTTTTAAAGATCACTGTTCTGCTTCAGATTTTCCAATCTATAGTAATAGCCAACACCAGGAATAACACTGTTATCCTCATATTTAAACCTCTCACTGTGTGGAGCACTTCCCTTAATCGGAATGGTTGTAATACGATGGAAA
>DRIG01000062.1 GCA_011052815.1 candidate division WOR-3 bacterium
CAGGGGTATTCTTTCACTCAATTTTGAATGGGCAGGGGAGGACTCGAACCTCCGAAGGCTTCCGCCAGCAGATTTACAGTCTGCCCCCTTTGACCACTTGGGTACCTACCCGAAATCGATTCCGACCAAAGCCGGCGGCCAGATTCGAACTGGCGACCTGCTGTTTACAAAACAGCTACTCTACCACTGAGTTACACCGGCACGCAACAGGATTCGCCTTTATTTCGACGAAAGTCGAACAGATCTATTTTTATTGTTTTCCGCACTAATGATATTCAAGAAATGAAAAAAGTCAAGAACCTTGGAAGCCCGAATAAAAGAGCTATTTCACCAATATCACCTTTTCAATCTGATTCTGCTCCGTCGTAGTGAAATGGATAAAATATACGCCCGCAGGAACAGTTCTGCCCTGATCATCGATTCTGTTCCAGACCACGGAATAAGTTCCCGGATTATATCGACCATTGACAAGGGTACGTACCAATCGACCGGCTGCATCATAAATCTTTAAAGAGAGTCTTGCCCTGTCTCCAAGCTGATATTTAATGCGTATCTCTCCGGTCCCGGGATTCGGATACAAAGGAACCAGTTCTGTCTTCCATCCGACGGTGCTGAATTCTGTATTCTCTTTTACTCCGGGGTTAAGCTGACATCCGAAGAACTTCATGATTGAATCCAGCAATACTTCACGCGTCGAAGGCGGCGTACCATCAGTCAACCCACCAAGCTCAAACGATAAACCAACGGTCTTGTACGTACCGGCATCATTCGCAACCCCGCAATCATAAGCATCGTCCGTATCCCGGAAGATTAAAAACCCGGTACTGGTCGGCGAAATATGGTCAATCCAGTTGTTCTCACCACCATAACTGAAGTCCATCCCGACCGTAAACGTACTCGCCTGCCCGGCAACCGGACCACAATCTCCTGAACCGTCAGCCGTCGCATCGATCCCGAAAAGCGGACCAAAATCATAACCACCACTGTACAACGGATCATAATACCAGACATCACCGCCTTCTAAGTACATCCGACCACCCTGATTCTGCAGATAATCAACAAGCGCCGCCGCCTCAGGACTGCCGCTGCTGATAATGTAGTTGTTCGAATAGATTCCCGCAAACACCAAGACCGCCTGATATAACGTCAAATCCGCAGCCAGGGAAGTACCATAATCACCGCTGTAACCGATATCCTGTAAAAGCGAATCACAGATCTGACCTGAAGAAGGCGTGGGATCCGGATTCCAGATGTAGTAGTGCTTCTTACCGACGACGATATCAATCCCGAGCGTGTCAAAGTAGCTGTCTGCAGTAACAAACAATTCAAAGTGAACCGAATGGCCGAACGGCGTCGATGCGGAAGCTGAAATCGTGAAAGGATCTGCAGTATTCGTCTTCTCTGAATCCGGTAAAATATCTCCGAAATCCCCGAGTGAATCAGTAATCGTGATGTATGTATCAGCCGTTCTTAGAATGGTCTGTGTATTCGTCGCGGTGAGAAGTCCAGCGTTATGTAACGTCACGACGAAATCCGCCGTTTCACCGGGTTCCAGAATTCCATTTCCGCCGTCGAGAATCTGATAGTCACTCACATATAAACTCGGTGCATTCACCGGCGGTGTACCTTTCACTGCATCAAGGTCGAAGCCGGCGTACTGACCGCTTGAAGAACTTCCATCATCGACGATCCGTATGTAACGTGCCTGGCTCAAACCGGCGGTGGAAAGATCAAAGCTTGCCGTACCCGTCGCACTACCGCACGAAGACCACGGACCGCTCCAATCATTGGATGCGAAAACCTCATACCCTTCCGGAGTTCCGTCATCTCCTTCATATACAGTAAAGTCGTCGCCTGATGAATTGCTTATCGGAGTGTTCGCCCCCATATCAAGAACTATAAAACCATTCTGTCCCAGAGAGAAAAAGTTATTGTCTTCCTCTCCCAGTGCTGCACGGGGCCTTGTCTTATTCGATTGCTCGGCGTGATTTGAATAACGACACACCACATGTTTGAAGGCGTAATAATAGTTCGAATCAGGCACGAGCAAGATATCCCCGAGGGAAACAGAACCCGTCGAAGGAACAGTCACATTGGTTATGGTCTTCGGTGCATAACCGTTGGCACTAACCCTTACATCATAGGTGCCTGGTCCGATCATCTTGTGAAAATCACCGAGGACCGGATCAGTATAGATGTCTATTCTATCCGGATTATTGAATTCTATCCTGGCATATAAAGAAACGCCGGTACTCGAATCCTTGACCACCCCTTCCATTCCCCAGCCGGCACGTTCACACACGTCCATCAAGGCATCCCGATTGTCATAGCAGATCTGATCAATGGCTGAAGAGGCTGAAGGTTCCTCGGTTTCTATCGTCGTGGCGAATGCGCCGCTCACTCCGATTGTGTAATCCTGCAATGAACCGGTCACCTGATACCAGTCATATCCGTTGATCGCGGTCAAGTTCGCTGAGTCGGCGTATACCTCGGAAATGTCAATAATCAACTGGCTGTCCGGAGGGTCGGCCGGATGATAATCCCAAGGATAGTTCACATAGAGTGCCGCTGAATGATAATTATACTCAAGTGTGATATTATTTTCCTCAAGATGCTGCATCATCGCCCGGTTCTCAATCTGGGACGACGGGCTGGTACTGCCGCCCCACGAATCCCAGAAGTATCCGTAATCCCGATTCAAATCCACTCCGTTTGCATTGACCCTTGTATTGGCTTCTTTACCGTCGGGATTTAAAACCGGCAGAATCCAGAACTCACGGTTATCGACAAGCGCCTGCACCTGACTGTTTGAAGCGTAATTCGTAAGCAGATATCGTAAAAAGTAAAGGGTTATCTCTGTTCCGATATGCTCATCTCCGTGCATATTTCCGGCAAGCCTTATCTCCGGTTCATTCTCCTCAACCTGGGGATTATCCGTAACCCTCATCGCCCAAATCGCTCTGCCCTGAACACTGAAACCAATGGTGTCGAGCCGACAGATCTCCGGATAATTCGTGACGAAAGAATCAAGCACCGCATACACCTGGTCATATGTATGATAAAAACCGCGTTGAAAGATTTGATCCTTATACGCCTTATAGTCTTCGATGAGTATCTGGACTTCATAGCCGGATTTCTGTAATTCGGCTATCTGACGGTCATTGACCAATGCCTTTGCAAAATCAGGACCTGCATCGATGATTGTCAGATCAAACTTTTTCAATCTATAGACTTCATCGTGCTCAGGAAGTCCGATTTCAACCAGACGGATTGTTTGGCCCGCCAGCGACGCCCGCATGCAGAACAGCAGGCACAAAGATAATATTATTTTTTTCATTCTCCCTCCTGGGTTACATCAAAATCCTGAGGGTATGATTATCTTCTCTTCCTTTTAATTATCTCAATAATGTAATTTTCTTTATCACCCGATAATTATCAGATTCGACTTTAACAAAGTACACACCAGCGGGAAGCGTACGGCCGGCTTCATCCTCTCCATGCCAGACGATATGATATGTGTCACTGCCTGTACAGGTAAAGGATTTAACCAGTCGTCCTGACGGACTGTAGATCTTCAAACTTACATCACCGGTTCTATTCTGCACATTGAGGTCGATCTTCAATGCATCTGAAAATGGATTGGGGAAGACTGAAATACCATTGGTATTGACGGCATCTCCGGGATCAGACTCAACCACACCGACGATGACATTCGCTCTTTCCAGACAGGAGTAATCACCCCAGCCATAGGTGGTGTTATTTCCTCTGACATAATAGTAGTAAATTCCCTCAGGATGACCGGTGAACGTATAAGAGGTGTCGCTGATGGATGAAGAGACCGTGGTAACGGTCTGGAACAGACAGGTCGGATAGATGTCATCCACATAGAATCCCGTCGCCAGTGTATTACCGTCGGTCATTGAACGGAATCTGAAATAGAGCGACTTACCCACCCATGGTTCAAGCGAGTATGCCTTTCTCACCCAGCCTCCGGAATTCCCTGAATATCTGTCATCGAGACAGAACCACTCTTTTGTATTCTCAGAGACTTCAACCACCGCGACGTCATAATTGCTTTCAAGATTATACCAGCACCAGAAGGTAAGAGAATCTCCAGACTGCACCAGATACGGATGGGCAGTACGAACCGCATGGTTCATATTATTCTGGTTTCCGGAAAAGAAGCTGTGTGAGCTGGAATGGGATTGGCTTGTAGAAAGGGTAAAACCTTCAAGGATCCATCTCGTTGTACCGGATTCGAGGTCGTCTTCGATTATCGAGGGGTCGGACAACTCAACCAGTTCCCAGTGTGTCGGATTGTTGTCAAAGGCATTTACCGGATGCCAGCTTATGGTGAAGTCCTCGTTGACCGTTCCCAGAGAATAGATCTGCGGCGGAGCCACATATCCTTCAGCAACCAGGATCAAAGAATCAGAAAATCCTGCAAGGTACTTTGCCGCCTTGAAGACCTGACGCGAGATAAAATCGAGATCACCCTGCGCCTGATAAAACGATGTGCCGATCTCTGCGCCGTAAAACAGAGCAGACTGACCTGCGACCCATTTATTATAGCCATAAACCCAATCGCGCGTATTACCGCATGTCGGATAAGGATTATTATACGACTGACCGGGGGTATAGGTCCCACCGCTGAGCCGTTGCATCATCCCCGCCATATGTGCGCCTTTGTCGTCGTAGAGGGTGGAATCAGGTGTTCCCTGCCCCTTGTATCCCCACGGATACATCACCTGTTCACCATAACTGTGCAGGGAAAACCCCGTGGAAATGTTATGCTGACGGATGAACGTCGTGTATGCCTGGATTTCATCTCCTGAAAATGTATAAGCACCGCAGAAGGTCTGCTGTGAAGGATAATGGCTTACCTGTCCTTCATCCGCCGCCCCCCAGCATCCGTCGACTTCTCCGTTGCAGCTGCCGCCGTAATTACGGTTCGGGTCAGTGCCGATCGCGCCGCCGAACGGCTCACGATTCTTACGCCAGTAATTACCGCCGGGATAATCATAACAATAACCGTCGACATTAATAACCGGAAAACAATAGATCTCCGTTGTATTTATGATCTCCGTTATTTCACTGACCACCCCGTAAGATCTGAGCATGGAATCCGCGAAAAAGAGTACTGCCTGAGGCGTTGCCCACTCCCGTGAATGGTGACAGCCGTCAATCGTGAATTTCGGTTCATCATCCTCTTCAACACCCACATTGTCTGAAATCTTCACTCCGTAAATCCATCTTCCTTCATATGTCGGAATGGGAAGAGAATCAAATTTACAGATACTGGGATAATTCGACGCCAGTGCCCTGAGTGAATCTTCCATTTCAGAATAGGAACAATACGACCCACGCACTTTTTCTTTCTCGTACTCCAGGCTCGGCACGGTGAGTTCATACGGCAGACCCGATGCTATAACTTTGTTCAGACCCTCGCGGTCAACGACCAGATCATACCACTCTCCGTATCTGCCGGCCGCGATGTCCATCGGTTTATCAGATATCTTCTGAAGTTCCTGCCACGAAGAAACATAGACCCGGACGATCATGTCCTGGGCAAGGCTTAAACTGAATATTATGACGACCATAATGCAAAGCCTTTTCATATTACCTCCTCATTGTTGTTATTACCGCAAGTTTCTCTCAATAAAATTATTAGATAGACTTAAATCTCTTGGTAGAACTCCCTACCTATGTCTTTATAATACAACAAATATACGGTTCTGTCAAGCAGTCTCTGGGGGTCGATCTTCAATCTTCAAAACAGAATCCATCCGAATACGCTATTGATTTCCCGCGGGATTTATTTATAATTGATGGATGCAATACCGTAATCCAATACCTACTGTAGACATAATCATCGAGTCGGCGGATGGAGTGATTCTCATAAAAAGAAAAAATCCGCCGTACGGCTGGGCGATTCCCGGCGGTTTCATCGATTACGGAGAATCCGCCGAAGAGGCGGCCCGTCGGGAAGCCAGAGAAGAGACCGGCCTTGAAATCAAAGAATTAAAACAGTTCCATACCTATTCGGCACCTGACCGCGATCCGAGGCACCACACAATCTCGGTGGTCTTTACGGCAAAGGCGGAAGGACGACCGATCGCCGGCGACGATGCCGCGGAGCTCGGTATATTCACAAAAGACACCCTTCCGGAACAACTCGCCTTTGACCACAGAAAAATCCTTGAAGACTATTTCCACGGCAGATATTAAACTATGAGATTCCTCCATACCGCGGATCTGCATCTGAAGGGTAAAGACAGAAAGCGAATGGAAATCTTCAGGTGGTTGATAGAAGAAGCCGGCAGATTGAAGATCGATTATTTCATCATTGCAGGAGACCTCTTTAACTCGGATACAGACGCGGTGATCCTACGGAACAACCTGAGGATGCTCTTTAAGGAAACAACCGTTAAATTTCTGTTGGTGCCGGGGAATCACGATGAAAAATCTTTCAGTGATGAATACGATTACGGCGAAAACGTGATTCAGCTGACGACAGAACCTTTTCATATAATCGAACTGGATAAGATCGTAATATGCGCCGTCCCATATCAAAACAGAAAGTTCAGTGAATGCATAAAAAATATTCCTTCAGGCGTCGACATCCTCATTGCACACGGAACATTATACGATAAATCATTCATCGTTTCATCCTTAAAAGAGATCGAGGCAGAATACATGCCCATCTATCCCGCGAATTTACATAAAAAAGCCCGCTATGTCGCCCTGGGCCACTTCCACTCCAGGAGTTTTCAAAAAGAGTACGAAGGAGTCCGAGTTGTCTATCCCGGTTCACCGATCGGATTGGATACAAAGTGCGATGGTGAACGGGTCTTCTTTGTCGTGGAGATCGATCAAACTCAATTGAAGATAGAACAACGGGTAGTGGAAGCCGCCCCTTACTGGCAGCGAAGGGAGTTCTTCGTATTTCCGGGTAATGAAGAACAAATCTTCGATAAAATCCGAAATCACTTACTCGGCATAAAGAGCACCAAAATCATGCCCAATATCGTCATCAAAGGATTTATCAAAGAAAGTGACCGCGGGTTCAAAGACCGACTCGAAAAACTCGAAAAAGAGTTTCAAAATAAATTCCCGGATATGAAATTCAATTTTGCGGAAATTCAATCTTGGCGGACGATCATTCAGAATGAAGTGGTTGAGAAATTCATAGATAAAAGCAGAGCCCTGGAAGACACTTTACGGCAAAAGGTATTTGAAATCGTCTTTCCCGTCTTCAGTAAAATGCTGAAATGAAGATACAGAAGATTACGATTAATAATTACGGACCCATAAAAAGATTTTCTCTGGAGCCGGAAAAGTTTGAATGTATCTTCGGTTTGAATGAATCAGGAAAGACCGCCATCATCGAGGCGCTGAGTTATATCCTGTTCAAAAAGAATGCTGCAAGACTACGATATGGCAAACCAAAAGATATCACCGTCAGGCTCGAGGACAAAGGAGCGGTCTATACGCTTCCTGCGAAAAAAGGTAATCTCCAGTTCCTCGAGCAATCTATTTCAAATCTCCTCTATATTCAAGCCTCGGATTCGGCTGTTTACGAACCACGAAAGGAAGAAAAATTCTGGGATGCGCTCAAGGCGCTCTTCAGCAGCGAGGGCAGGAAGATGACCTTTAAGGAACTCATCGACAAAACCTTTGAAGCCGTGGAACTTCAACCGGTGAAACTCGAATGGGAAAAGAGAAAATATCAGCATATCGAAGGGATGAAACAACGCGCCTTGGAATTGAAAGAATATATAGAGGAGATCGACGGAATAGAAAAGAAGCGGACAGAACTGGCTGCGGCGTCGGAACGAAAAAAACTTCTGGAAAAGAAACTGAAAATAATCGAGGATTACAAAAAGCACCAACGGTATAAAAGGCTCTCGAAGCTCTACGATTCTTACGTCGAAAAGAAAATATATCTCCAGGAATATGAGCGGTATGCGGATGATTACTTGAAAAGATGGCAAAGCCTGACCGCGAAGAAGGAATCTCTTCTGAACACCGGCAAGAAACTCAAAGAGATCAAAAAAGAGATAAACGACCTCGAAAAAGAGATCATTGAACTTGAGAAAAAAGCGGAGATCATAAAGATCGAAGACTTCGCCTCTGAAATCCGTACCATAGAAGAAGAAAAAAGGGAATTATCATTAAAATATCCCGTCGCCCTGTTGGTCGGGAGCATTGTTCTCTTCGTCCTTTCATTCTTCTTAAAGATACCGAAATTCATTCCCCTGACTGTATTTGTGATCTTTATTCTCTTTTTGAGCCGTTTTTTCATCGCGAAGAGCAGAATAAAAAACCGGGAACAAGAAAGAAAAAAATTATTGAAAAAAGCAAGCGTGCTCTTCCCCGATGTTTCAAGCATTAAAGAACTGGCTGAAAATATAGAAGACGTCGAAAAGGCGCTCCTCGAGAAAAAGACCTTACGGAAAGAGAAGGAAAAAACAGCGATGGATTTAACCTCCGAACAAACAATCGAATGTATCGAGAAAGAAATTTCAGAGTTGCGGAGTAAGACAGGCCTCGCCGAGATCTCTGACCTGGAAAAGAAATTGTCGGAAAAGAGAAGACATTTGAATGAACTTCAGAAGCTGAGCATCGAGATCTCCACTGAACTTTCGGAGAAAAACGACAAGAAGTGGAGCGGCATGATAGCCGCGATGAAGACAGCGCCGCCCGACGAAGAACCGGAACACAGAAAAGAAGAAGAATTAAGGGAAGAGTTGAAAAAAATCGAAGAACAGATTAATGACCTGGAGAAAGAGATCGCCGTATTTGAAAAAGTGCAGCGGACCAAGCACAACATCACTGAACCCCGTGGTGTATTCGTTGAATACCGGCAACTGCAGGAGACCCTGGATAATTATGAACTGGAAAAAAAGGCGGCTCTGGCGGCGCGGGAGATATTCGAAGAGATGAGGCAGGAACTGGAAGAACATATCCGGACCCTCTTTTCGGGTAGTAACAGTTTGAGTGAATACTTCAATATGATCACTGGACGTTATAAAGAAGTAAACCTTGAAGATAAAGACTTCACGGTCACAGACGATCAGGGGAACAAGTATAAGATCGAGGAACTCAGCAGCGGTGCAAAAGATCAGCTTCTGATATGTTTCAGGATCGCCGCCCTGGAAAGGCTCTATCCCGACGGTGTTTTTCTGATTCTCGACGACGCCTTCATCTTTGCCGATTGGCAACGTCGGAAAAAATTAACCGCCTTATTGAAAAATTTCATAAACAAAGGCAATCAGGTGATTTACCTGACGTCTGATGATCATACCCGCGACCTTCTCAAAGAAGAGGGGGCGGCGGTGACGACATTGTAAAATCCGCATCTTGAAAATCGGGATCTTCGGAGTATACTCAAAGAGATATGAATCTGCCGAATGAAATAGAACAGATCATACTTGAACTTCTGAATCTGGAATCCCTCTCCTGGAAGACCGTACGTGCCAACAGAAAGAGGATCAACCGTTTGAAGAGAGAGATGGTACAACTCTCCGAAGATTTTTTCCGCAGAAAGCCGACCGAAGACAGATATCCGGATGCCTATTTCGCCTACAACTTCCCGATGAATCTTGTAAAGGTCATGGCTGTTACAAAAAGAATAAAAATTTTTTATCCTCTTCTCTTTGAGAAGAAAGAAAGTTTGAATATCCTCGATGTCGGCTGCGGTGAAGGAGCCGGGATGCTCGGCGTCTACTACGGCCTGGGCGAGTCGAAGAAAACCCTAATGGTCGGTCTCGATGATTCAAAAAATATGTTGAAAAAATGTTATACGGTGATGAGCCGTATAAAAGAAAAGAATCCCGCCCTGTCGGTAAAGTTGTTGAGACGTAAAATATCAGACGGTTTGATAAAAATGAAGGAAAAATATGATATCGTGGTTCTCGCCAATTCCCTCGCGGAGATATTTCCGCAACAAGAAATTCCTGTAAGGTTCATCGAACGTATATTCAAAAATACCTCTGAAGACGGCCTCGTTATTATCCTGGAACCGGCGTTGAGGCACACCAGCCGCAGACTTATGAAATTGCGGGATATATTAATAAGGAAAGAAAAATTCCACATTCTGCTGCCATGCCTCCATAACAACATCTGTCCCCTTTTTGAACTCAGAAAACATAAGGAATGGTGTCACCATTCCTTTTTCTGGAACCCTCCGGACTATATGAAAATCATCGACCAGGAACTCAATCGGGAAATCAAATTATTGAAATTTTCATATCTGGTGCTCGGCAGAGAAAAACCACCGGATGATTATGAAAATGACTTCCTCGTGGTAAGTCGGCTTCTCAAGGAAAAGGGAAAGAAAAAATGTTTTCTCTGCACCCGAAACGGCAGGGTGGAGCTACTCCGTCTGAATAGATTCAAGAGCTCTTTAAACAATCAATTTGATGAAATCAAAAAAGGTGATGTGCTTACGATCAAAGATTACATCCAGAAAAAACCGCTCTGCTGGCGGATAACACCGGCGACCCAGATAAAGATCAAATATTCTCTATATTTCTGATGGAGATTTTTCTTCTTTGGGGGCGTAGTGTGAAAACTGCATCGTATAAAGCCCATGCCCCTGTGTGACCGATCTCAAATCAGTGGCATAGCCGAATGATTTCGCCAGGGCAAGGCTTGCCGTGATAATCTTCTCTTTCTTGTTTGTCTCGATATTCAATATCTTACCCCGTCTTGAATTGAGGTCGTTGATGACATCACCGAGATACTGCTCGGGCACGATTATCTCCAACAACATAATGGGTTCCAATAAGATCGGTTTACCCTGCATAAACGCTTCCCGCAATGCCATCTGTGCAGCGATCTTGAACGCCAGTTCTGACGAATCAATCGGGTGATATGCACCGTCAAGCAGGGTCACTTTGATGTCGATAATCGGATAACCCCAGTACACACCCACCTCACTCTGTTCACGGATTCCCTTTTCAATCGGCGGGATGAACTGTTCCGGAAGAACGCCGCCTTTGAGTTTGTTCTGGAAAACAATCCCTTCTCCTCTCTCTGCAGGCTCGACATTAAGCGTGACAACACCGTATTGTCCCCTGCCACCAGTCTGTCTGATGAATCTTCCCTCTGCCTTTGCTGGTTCGGTGATGGTCTCACGATAGGAAACCTGCGGTTTGCTGACATTACATTCAACGCCGAATTCCCTCTTTAGTCTATCGACGATTATTTCAAGATGCAATTCCCCCATTCCTGAAATGATACGCTGCGATGTCTCCTCGTCGGTCCGCACCTTAAACGTCGGATCTTCAATTTGAAGATATTTCAGGGTGTTATCGAGCTTCGCATCATCCATCTTTGTCTTCGGCTCGAGTGATACGAAAATCACCGGCTCCGGAAATTTCATCGGTTCAAAGGAGATCGGGGCTTTACGGGAACATATTGTATAACCGGTTTTGCATTCCCGCAGTCCGGTGATTACACCGATTTCACCCGCAACAAGAGAGCTCTTCTGCTCTCGTTTGTTGGCGTGCATTAGGAGCAACTTACCGACCCGGTCAATCCGTTTCGGCGGAAAGACAAGCACCTTATCTCCTGTCTTCACCTCGCCGGAATAGACCCTAATATAATAGAGTAAACCGAGATGCGGATCGGTCTGCGCCTTGAAGAGAAAAGCCGAAAACGGCTCATCGACCGAGGGCTTCCTGATTTCTTCTTTTGAAGTACTGGGATTAAACGCCTTTACAGGCGGCATGTCAAGAGGCGAAGGCAAATAGTCGAGAACGGCGTCAAGCAGTTTCTGTATCCCTTTATTCTTCAATGCGGAACCGCAGAAGACCGGAAACAGATTCAGATTTATGGTCTCCTGTCTGATGACCGATTTTATCTTCTCCACCGGAATTTCTTTCTTTTCAAAGTAACTTTCAAAAATAAACTCATCGTATTCTGCAATCGTTTCAAACATCTCAGTACGATACTGCTCGGTTATCTCCTGATATTTTTCAGGAATCTCGTCTTCCCGAAAAGTCGCACCGAGCGTCTCTTCCTCCCAGTAAAACGCTTTCTTCTCAATGAGATCTATCACACCATAAAAACCTTCTTCATCAATAATCGGAATCTGAAGGATCAACGGTTTCAAAGACAACTTGTCCTGCATCTGCTTTATGACGCGGTAGAAATCAGCACCCACACGGTCCATCTTGTTGACAAAGGCGATCCGCGGAACCTTATACCTGTCCGCCTGATGCCAGACGGTTTCACTCTGCGGCTGCACTCCGCCGACGGCGCAGAAAATGGCGATCAGACCGTCCAGCACCTTCATCGATCTTTCCACTTCAACCGTGAAATCAACATGGCCCGGGGTGTCGATTATGTTAATACGATATTTTTTCCAGTAAGAAGTGGTGGCGGCAGAGGTTATCGTAATACCGCGTTCCCTTTCCTGTGCCATCCAATCCATTGTCGCTGATCCTTCATCCACCTCACCCATTCGTCTTATCTTACCGGTGTAAAATAGAATTCTCTCGGTGGTCGTCGTCTTTCCTGCATCAATATGTGCGGCGAGCCCGATATTTCTAATCTTCTTAAGATCAACCATCGTGTTAGTATATTAAATTTTGACCTTTAGTCAATCCACTACATGACTACAATGGAGTTCTTCTATCGCGTTTTACGGCGGATTTGATCTCTTTGCCGTTGTATTTACCTAAGGCGACCGGCAACTTTTTGTAAGTCATTATAACAAAACCCGGCTCCATTAAAGAAGAAGAATCCACTCTGATTGATTCTCCTTTTAAAAATTTTTTCAACTGCCATTCCTTGGCTTCGAAATAATTCTTTTTCACGGTTCTGCCGAAAAGCTGTACAAAATCATTATCGGGTTTTATATCATTGTCATAGATCCGCGCCATCTCCAGTCCTTTCCTCATCGTCTTTATTTCCCAGAAAGAATATACCTGCGGAGTGGCAATATAAGACCCCGTTCTGTTCTGAAATACGGAATAACCATCGAACTCTTTCTTACTGATACCGAATCTTCGGGTAAAGAGTTCCACCGCAGACCCCTGAAACTCAATTCTGCCCATATAACCGACACGCCTCTGATACACCCCCCTCTTTGTCAATTTGGCGATGAAGAACGGTGCTGTATCATTGTCCTGGGGAAGAATTCGCGCACACTGTTCCACTCTTCTGTCGAATATCTCATTCTGCCACTTCTTAATCCCCGACCGTATCTTGAAGTGCGGTATTGTAATCGGCAGAACCTCTGCCTCTGGAAATTTTTCCAGAAGATAAGAGACAACGGCTTCGTTCTCTTCAGGGGCAATCGTACATGTCGAGTACACCAGCGTACCGCCGGGACGTAAAACCCTGAAGCCTGCGGTAAGTAGACCCTTCTGGACCCTCGCCATCTTCTGGATATTCTTCAAGCCCCAGTGGTATAAAACAGCCTTCGATTTTCTGATTGTCCCTTCGGCACTGCACGGTGCGTCGATCAGAACACGGTCAAAATAGTTCGGTAAAAACTTATCGAGCTTCTGACCTCTTAAACAGGTGACGGCGTCATTCAATAAACCGCATCTTTTGATGTTGTATATCAAACCGTGAACCCTCTTTCTGTTCATCTCGTTGGCGACGAGCAAACCCGTGTTTCCCATAAGCTGGGCGATCTGGGTCGTCTTGGAACCGGGTGCGGCGCACATATCCAGAATAAATTCATCCGGTTTCGGTTCAAGAACAAGAACCGGAATCATCGAAGCGACCTCCTGCACATAGATCAAACCCAGACCATGAGTGAGATGATTGCCTATCCGTATCCTGCTCTTTGATAAAAAACCATCCGTATAAAAAGGTAACTCTTTTATCTGCAGGTCTTTAAGAAACAGAAGGATCTCTTCCCTTTTTGCCTTCAGTGTATTTATTCGAAACGACTGGACCGTCGGCTTCTTTACGGCTTCAATGAAATCATTGAAATCGGAAATGATTGATCTGTACCGTGAGAACAGTTTCTCGATTGTCATTTTTATAAATCTACTTCTGCTTTTTTTTCTTACCGGGGGAAACTTTCAAAACGGCGTAAAAAGGGCAAAAGCCGTAAACGCTTGTGATAACGAGAATAATCCCCAGAATCCCCAGAATCGTCGCCAGCGCACCCTTCAGTACTTGCGCCCACAACAAAATAATTATCACGATTACGAGGATAAAACGGATAAATCGATCCTTTGGCGTCATATTAATCTTCATAAGTCACCCATTCCATTTTATCGAGAATAAGCCGTTTGTCAATCCCTATAATAAGATTGATATTACCAAGCGGAAATGTTAATAGTTATTACTAAGCGGAAATGTTAATTTTTTGCAGTTGCGGTTTAAAATACAAAATTAATTATATATTGACATTAAATACACTTTTAATATAATTATAACTGTAGGAGGAATCATGAAGAGAAATATCGGTATTTTTTGTCTGTTATTATCTCTTTGTCTCATTACCTGCGGCGGGAAGACCCAACTGGAGATAACCATCACCGAACATCCTGTCGGCGGAGAGAATATCAGTGAACTGAGCTGTACCTTTGAAGGAAGATTGATCAACGGAACAACTCCAATCACGGCAACGATTGAATGGTGGTGGACCTATGGAAGCACCGCCCAGAAAGAGTGCCAGCATCGTGAAGAACATACCTTTGACAGCCAAAAAAGTGAAGAAGTCACGACAACCCTATCCGCTCCGCCGGGTTATGTCTTTAATGACTATTTCTGGGTGGAGATATCCTGGCAGGATGAAGACGGTACTGAGCAAAAGGTGGAAAGTCACCAGGTACGTTGTACCTATCATCCATAGGTTCAAACGGAGTCAAAAAACAAAGAAGCCAGCGAGCAGAATCGAACTGCTGACCTGCTGTTTACGAAACAGCTGCTCTACCGACTGAGCTACGCTGGCATCACCATATTATATTGACCGCAGGCGTTCTGTCAATCAATAATTAAGAAGAAATATTATTGACTTATTCAAATTTTTAGTTACTCTTAACAAATGGCTGTGTCGCTGAAGATCGAACTTCCCTCTTTTTTTGAGGTAGGTGAAAATAAAATCGAAAAGATATTCAATATCCTCAAATCGCATGACTTGAAATTCAAGCACATCCTGCTTATGGGAGACCGCAAAACCTTCCTCATCGGCGGCACCCCGATTTCGAAAAATTTCCAGAAGGAAAATATCAAGGTCACCAGGCATCTTGTGACAAACAGTGACGAGGCGAATGTGATGAAGGTAAAAAGAATAATCACCCGGAAAACACCTGACTTGATCTTGGGATTCGGTGGAGGTAAAGTCCTTGACGTCGCCAAACTGGCCGCCGGAGAGTGTAAAATAAAGTTCATCAGCATTCCGACGACCCTCTCAAACGACGGCATCTCTTCACCTGTTTCAGTAATCAAGGGCAAAAACAATATACCTGTAAGCCACATTACAACCGCCCCTTATGGAGTGATTGTCGACATCAACATAATAAAGAAAGCTCCCATAAGACACATCAAGGCAGGCATCGGTGACCTCATATCAAATCTGTCGGCTGTTTTCGACGCCCGGCTTGCCCGTTCAAAAGGGTTGGAAAAGGTGAATGACACCGCTCTATCACTCGCCGAAGCGGGTGCACTCGCCCTTCTGGAACACAAAACCGATTATATCAAAGATGACGATTTTCTGCTGACGTTGACACGCGGTCTGATAAAAAGCGGATTTGCGATGTGTATCGTCGGCTCGTCACGGCCTGCCAGCGGCAGTGAGCACAAAATCAGTCATTCGATCGACCACCTCTATGCACCCCGAAAAAACCTGCATGGAGAACAAACAGGAATCGCCACACTCTTTACAATGGCGCTCCAGGAAAATCAGCTTCTTCACAGAGTAAAAACTTTATATTCGCGGGTCTCTTTCCCCCGAAAGATAAGAAAACTCTACCTCAACAAAGATCAATTCATCAAGGCGGTCATTGAAGCGGTAAAGATAAGACCCGACCGCTACACAATCCTTGAAGAAAAAAATCTGACACGAAAAGATATAATAAAATTATTACAAACGACGAAATTATAACTGGTTGACATAGATATTTTTTTGATTAAGATATAGCTATGAAAAAGCTGTATTTTGCTGGACTATTCATCCTGCTTTCCTGCGCGGGTTTCAGACCTGTGGTGCTGGATAAATTTGAATCGGCGGCGGCATCGGAGAAAGCAGCGGTCCTGTATGAAAAAGGGAATGATTATTTCAAACAGAAGGATTACAAAAATGCGATAAAGACACTCTCGGAGATTCTCGACCGTTATGAAAAGACCGATGCCTATGAGCCGGCTCTTTATCTCACCGCCTTTTCATTCTATAAATTAAACAAATTCAAAAAAGCAGCGTCATTGGGAGAGAGATTCATAAAGGCGTTTCCCAGTTCTCAATATTTCCTTAATGCGGTCTCATTGGTCGGCGAATCATATTTTAAACTCACCGAAGATTATAAAGCGGCATATTATTTAACAAAATTTTACACCCAGAGCGAGGACACCTCGGCACGCAAAAAAGCCTTTGATCGTATCATAAAAGTACTGCCGGAACTCTCCATAAAGCAACTGGAAAAACTCCATCGGGTTTTTATGGCGGAACCGATCGATGAACATATCCTGTATAATCTCGCCCAGATCGAAGCACGTGAAGGTAAAAAAGAAGAGGCAAAGCGCGACCTCAATCTGCTCATGAGGCGTTTTCCCAATACAATCTACGCCTATGAAGTGGAGGAATACCAGCGGTTCATCAACCTCGGTGAAACATCAGGCCGCGTCGGTATAATATTACCCCTGACCGGCAAGTGGGCGAACGTCGGACAGAAGCTGGTGGGTATCATCGAGTATTTTGAAAAGAACAAATTACTGCCGTTTTCAATGCATTACCTGGACACAAAGTCCGATCCCATCGATGCAATGCTTGCGGCGGAAAAATTGATGAACAGCATCAGTGTCGATTTCCTTATCTGTTTGAGTTCGATATACAGCGCCTTCGGAGTCTGCGGTCTCGCCTATGGAAAAGGCATCCCCGTAATATTGCCGATCACTTCTGAAGAACGGCTTGAAAAACTACCCCTTGTCTTTACAACCGGCCAGCGCCATGAAGAACAGGCACGGTTGATTGCGCGCTACGCCGCCACTGAGCGGGGTATCACGAAATTCGCAATCCTCTATCCTGAGCAGACGAAATATAAAGGGGTCGCCGAAGCGTTCGCTGACGAAGTGGTGAAGAACAACAGAGAAGTGGTCGCCATGGTGAAATTCTATCCGGATTCCATCACCCTCAAGTGGCAGTTGAAGGCGATAGCGGAAAAGAATCCTGAAGCGATCTTCCTGCCGATGGACAAAGACGAGATCATCAATACCGCACCGCAGATCGCATATTATGGATTGGAAGAAATCGTTCTTCTGGGAATCGACACATTCAAGGACGAGAAGGTTCCCCGCTTTGGAGAAAAATATGTCGAAGGAGCGCTCTTTGCCTGTGCTGCACCGATTGACAGCAGCACGCTCTATGAATTCAGAAAAACCGGATATCAGGAAGATGATTTTTCAACCAGATTTTTTTATACATTATGGAAACTTAAGAAATTAAAGAACTACACACGCAGCGTGCTGCCGACGATGATCGCGGAAATTCTGAAAGAAAAAAAACTTTCTTATATCTACCAAATAAAGAACGGTGAATTCGTAAAACTGACTGAAATAGTGGAGTAACAAGGAGTTTTAATGAGAAAGAAAAAGAAAAAACAGAAAAAAGTAAAAAAAGAGGTGAAAGAACAGGAACGGGTATTCGATGTGAAGTTCTCCCGAAAGAATATCCTCTTTTTCGGCATAGGACTTATACTGATTACCATAGGATTCATCCTTTTAAGGACAGGAGACATTATCCTGGCACCGATACTCCTGATTATCGGATACCTGGTCTTCTTCCCTCTCGGTATCCTTCTAAAATAACGACTTTCTGCTCGACCGTTATTCTTTGTGATTGATGCCGGAGAAATAAAAGCACTCGGTCGCGATCTGGGTATTGATGAAATAAGAATCACGACCGCCGAACCTTTTTCAGAAGCATTGGCGCGTTTCAAAAATCAAGAAAACGGCTCCATCTTCTCGCAGCAGAGATATAAAAGTTTGAATAACATTATAAGTTTCTTCGATGTCCGGTCAAAACTGCCGGGCGCCCGTTCGATAATCGCTGCGTGTCAATGCTATCTGACGGACGAAACCCCTGACCTCACTAAACCGGGTAAACCTTACGGCAGGATAGCCCGCTACACCTGGCGCAACCATTATCTTGACCTGAAGGAACGATTAAAAAAACTCGCCCGTCGTATTAAAGAAAAATATAATATAAATTACTGTGTCTACTCCAACGGTCCGGTCGCGGAAAAACCCATCGCCCGGCGCAGCGGATTGGGTTATTACGGCAAACACAGCATCATCATCAATCCCGCTTACGGCTCATGGATTGTACTCGGCGAACTCATAACCGATATTGAGATTGAACCTGATCCGCCGTTATCCCTGGACTGCGGCGACTGCAATAAATGCATCGAAGCATGCCCGACCAATGCAATAATCCGACCGTTTGTCATTGACCGAAGCAGATGCATCCAGGAGCTCACCAACTGGTACGGTATAATTCCTGACGACATCGCCCGGGTCTGGGAAAACCGCCTTTACGGCTGCATAACCTGTCAGGAGGTCTGTCCGAAGAACAGAAATGTAAAACCGCGCGAACCGCGGACAGATATCGGTTATGTCGGCTCAAGCCTTCCCCTTCTCACGATTCTAAAGATGGATGAGAAAGAATATCGTATGCGTTTTCCCCGAAATCAAATCACTGCATCCTGGATTGATTTTCGGGCGATTCAAAGAAATGCCCTCCTTTGCCTGGGCAATCTGCGTGATAAAACAACGATTCCCATATTAAAAGAGTATGCTGTAAAAAGCGACCCGGTCTTTTCCAGAACAGCATCATGGGCATTATCCAATTTCTGAAATGAAAAGAATATCGAGACAGATAAAGACAATATGCCGCAACCCGCAAAACGCCCTGTTTCTGATCGGACACCGACTGGCTTCTGAATTCAGTTTTTACTTGTCTGCATTGACGGGAGGAAATGCATTACCGCCTGAGGCGGTGAATATCTACCCCACTGATCGATGCAATCTTAAATGTTCGATGTGTTTCGAACGGCTCAGAACCCCGAGGCTCGAGCTGGAGATAGGAGAATGGTTTGCAATCATCGAACAACTTAAAAGATTCAAACCACGAGTCCATATATCCGGCGGTGAACCTTTTGTATATCCGGCGATCGGTAAATTAATAGCATATATCAAAAAAAGCGGTCTCTTCCTCGCGATAACGACCAACGGCACTTTCCTGAGTGACTACGCCGAAGAGATTGTGCGTATGAAGGTCAATCTGGTAACGGTCTCTATCGACGGACCGGCTGAAATCCACGACGCAATCAGGGGTGTGAAGGGCTCTTTTGATAGAATCATCAATGGTCTCGCCCTGATAAATAAATTCAAAAAAGGTAGATCTCTGCCGTCGATTCGGATAAATTCGATGGTCAATTTAAAGAGACCGGCTGCGATGTTCGATATCTTAAAAATCGCCTATGAAACCAATGCAGAGAGTGTTCAATTTCTCCATCCGTTCTTTCTTCAACCACGGGATTTAACCAACCATCGTCTTTATTTACAAAAAGAGATAAAGCGTGATCTCAACTACTGGCAGGGAGCCGATATTCCTCAGAATCCGCCCAAAGATCTTGATGAATTATACAAGTCCCTGTGTCTACTGGCGAGTGAAAAACATATCGCCGTCAGAATATTTCCTTCTTTCGATTTAAAGCAGCTTACAGCTTATTATCAACAGGATACCGACCTTCCCGGCACAATCAGAGGGCGATGTCGGGCGTTATGGAACACCATGACCATCCTTCCGTCCGGTGAAGTGGAGTCATGTCCCGACTATATCATCGGCGATTGTAAAAAAGAGAGTATTCTCAAACTCTGGAACAACAGCACCATAAAAAAACTGCGTGGTCGTATTAAAAAACGCGGATTCTTCAGTGTCTGCAAAGCGTGCTGCTTCTTTTATATGTAGTTATTGACTTCAAAAAAATTTTTAATATAATTTTGCATGAGTGAGAAAGAAAAGAATACTGAAAAAGAAGAGAATAAAGACGGAAATCAGAAAAAAGGCGAACTGCTGGATGAACCGATTCAGGTGAAAGATTACCTTTATCTTACTCTTCTTTCACTCGAAAGTAAGGCATGGGCATATATGGATTTGATTGCACATCCTGAAACACAAAAACACAAAAAAGATATGGGCGAGGCTAAACTGGCGATCGATGCCATGGATGCGTTATTCAAAACGATCGAACAAGGACTCACCCCTGATCAGAAAAAAGACATCCAGACACGGTTGACCAATTTAAGATTGAATTTTGTCAAAAAATAAATCTATAAGAGTTCGCCTGAAATCCCCGTACTTCACAGGTGTATTGCTCATACTCTATACACTAATATTTTATCTCTTTTCGCTCTGTCCTACGGTATATCTCATCGATTCAGGAGAACTCGCTGCAGTCAGTTATACCCTCGGCATCGCCCATCCAACCGGGTATCCGCTTTATACCCTCATCTCATATTTCTTCGCCCACCTGCCGGGTGAGCCGGTCTTCAATCTCAACATCCTCTCGGCGTTGTTCACCGCCGCCGCTGTTTTTCTCACCTATCTTTTCAGCCGTTCAGTAATAAAAAAATCTCCCATCTCAATAATCCCCGCAATACTGCTGGCATTCGCACCGACGATCTGGCGGACTTCGATAACCAATGAAGTCTATCCGTTGACCGTCTTATTTGCAAGTGCAATACTATTTTTACTTTTTAAGATACGCGACGAACGGGATTTTTATATCCTGATGTACGTAATCGGACTCGCCTTCACCAACCATGTTATAGTCTTCACGGTCGCGGTCCCCGCTGTTCTGTATGCCGCTGTTGTATACCGCCCTTCAGCGAAGCAATTCATCGTCGGGCTGTTGTTCGCTCTCCTCGGCGGTTCACTCTATCTATATCTGATCATAAGAACGCTCGGCGGTGCGGAACTGCACTGGGGAGACACCTACAATCTGCAGCGTCTTCTGTGGCACATCACCGGAAAACAATATCGGGTCTGGATGTTCTCTCTGCCGTTCTCTGAAATTTTCATCAATCTGCAGAAAGGCATACTTATACTACTGATACGGGATTTCCTTTATATCTTCCTCATCCCGATTTTCGTCGGGTTCTACGTCCTCTTCAAGAACGAACGTAAAAAATTCTGGTTTTTCAGTACGGTGATAGTCTTCAACTTTCTATACGCCGTGAATTACTCGATCCCTGACATTGAATCCTATTATATCCCCGCATTGGTCTCCTTTATATCTGTATTGGGTTTCGGTCTGACCCGTCTGAAGAAAATACTTCCGTGGTTTGTAACCATCCCTCTTGCCCTGGCCATACCCTTTTTAAACTACAACTCCTGTACCCTCAGAAACAACACCTTCGCCTATGACCTGAGTTATGCCCATATTCGGGAGCTGCCGAAAAACAGTCTCGTGCTCTTCACCCTCTGGGATATCTACTCTCCGCTGCTCTATCTCCAGAAAGTGAAAGGAATCAGAAAAGACCTGGTGCTGATTGATAAAGAGTTATTGAGACGGACATGGTATATCAGATTTCTGAAGAATGAATATCCGGAATTTTATAAGAAGGTGGAAAACTCCATCAATTCATATCTCGTAGAGCTGTACAAGTTCGAGTATGATAAACCGTACAACCCGGCGTTGATTCAAATGCGTTTCATAAATTTACTGGAGAGCTTTATCGAAGCGAAGTTAGATGAACACGTCTATCTCATTATGCCGTTTCCGGATCGTGATCTGAATCAGACAAAGATCGATTACCATTGGATTCCGCGGGGATTGGTCTTTGAAATAAAAAAAGAAACGGCATGTGATACGCACTTCGATTTCTCAAAATTAGCCCTTGAAAAACCGGCGGTTGTCAATGACGAACGGTTAAACCACATGATAAATATCGTAGAAAGGATGGCTTACTATAATATCACTTATTTAAAAACCCAGAAACGATTTACCGAAGCGGCGGAAATCAAAAACTGGCTGGAAAATTCTTTTCCGTCTCAATAGATCAGCGCAGTGATTTTTTGAGTCTGTTCCAGAATGAATTCGCGGCTTTGATTCTTCTTATATTCTTCTCAGCCGCTTCCCTGCCCACCTCCACCAGCTCATCGAGGGCGGAAAAGTCAGCCCAGTGAAACCCGGTGATATCCGGCTTGATCACGCAATCCGCCTGTTCCAGAATTCTCTGGTCGAGATAATATCTTACAAAAGATTGGGCACGCTGGTTTATTCGAAATCCTGTATCAGGTTCATCGTTGAATCTCGGCAGATGTCCGAGATACGACGCCACCACGATCTTCGCACCGAGACGCTTCACCGGTAACACCGGAATATTATCAATCACCCCGCCGTCGACAAGAATCTTATTCCCTCTGGTGAAAGGCGGAAAGATACCGGGAATCGCACAACTCGCCCATACACCGTCCCTTATCTTCCCTGAGGTAAAAAGCACCTCTTCTCCGGTACGGATATCCAGAGCATTGCAGATAAAACGTATACGCAAATCGCGGAAGGTTTTGTCACCAAAGAGATTGGTGAACAACCGCTTCGCCGCCTCGGTTTTAATATGTGACTTTTTGAAGAAGAGCCTTCCGAAGTATATCTTTTCAAAAACCTCTTTTTTAAACCGTTCCAGTACATTCCTGCTTTCCGTATAAAATTCATCGAGTCCGAAATTCTTGAACTCTTCGGATTTAATCATCTCTTCAGCCTTGCTCTTCAGGTCTTTTGCCGAACCATCAAGACAGTAGATCGCTCCGATCACCGAACCCATCGAGGTACCGGCGACGAACTTCGGTTTTATGCCGTGTTCTTCCAGCACTTCCAAAACACCGATATGTGCCAGACCTTTTGCACCGCCGCCGCCCAACGCCAATCCAAAGCTCACGTTCCGCTCCTCTCTTCAGAAACAAGAGACTTCTTATCTTTATCCTCCTGCTTTGAGGATGTCTTCTTTTTATCAGCCAAAGTCTTCGCCACTGCTACCTGATCCCTGCCGTTCTGTTTCGCCCAATACATCGCCTCATCGGCCTTCCTGATCAATTCATCCCTGGTCTCCGCATCAGTAGGGTAGTGTGCCACACCGATGCTTACGGTGATCTTTATCCTGGTGTGATCGACCTTTATACTGGATTTCAAAAGGTGGTCCTTGAGGTGCACGGCGTGATCGATCCCTTTCTTAAGGGAACATCTGGGAAAAATCATCACAAACTCCTCACCTCCGTAGCGTGCCGAAATACAATTCTTGGATTTGGTCATCAACCTTCCGAGAAACTCCAGAACCTTATCACCTCCCTGATGTCCGTAGGTATCGTTTATCTGCTTGAAGTGATCGATGTCGAATAAAAGCAGAACAAGTTCCCTTTTCTTCTTAAGTTCCTTCTCCAGGATTTCCTGAAAATAACGGTGGTTATACAGGCCCGTCAGACCGTCCCTTTCGCTCAGTTCTTTCACTTTATTATGAAGAGCCGCCCGTTGCCAGGCGAAAGAAAGCTGCGAAGCCAGAATATTCAATGCATCGATGTTGTCACGGTTGAATTTTTTCTTACGGTGATCCTCAAGCCAGATCACTCCCAGCAGTTCTTCATCCCGAAATACCGGAATACCGACGAAAGAAAGGTTCCTGGTCTTTATACTTTTTTTAAGAACCACCACATTTCCTTTACCCAGGTCGTCTTTTATAATGCAGTCTCTGTGGCGCGCCACAAAACCTACAAGGCCGTCGTCAAAAGAGAATTTCGTTTTCTCCTCCACATAGGTGGAATAAAGCACTTCTCCTTCTTCATTCAATTCATCAATAGCAGCGATACCGACGTCATTACATTCCATTACCTCTTTAAAGAATTGGGCGGCGTCTGATAAGATCTTATCCAGGTCGAGTTCTTCTTTATTCAATTCTTTAATATGCTCGGAGATTTCTTTCAAATACTTCGCCTCGTAACTCTTCTGCTCGTACAACCTGAGCATTGCAAGCAGGTAACCCGCCGAGTGGACCGCCTCTGTGAACTTCTCCTTGTCCTCCTCATCGAACAGCTGATCTTTCCGGTCCATAATCAATATCCCCTCAACCTTGTTGAGAAGGATAATCGGAGCGATCAATACCGAACCGACCTTCACTTCACCTCTGTAATATCCAAGTTCATCGGGATTCTGGACGAATTCTTTTATTAAAATCACTTTACCGGAGGCGATGACCTGGCGGTAAATACCTGATTTTACATCGATGACGGTGTCGGGCCGAAAGAGTTCTGAATGGGAAAATCCCTGGATAAGAGTAAGGTTGTCGTTGTAATAAGAAAAGATCGCGGTCGTGTATGCATTGAACATTCTGTGTATCAACTTAACGAAATAAAGAAGTGGTCTTTCAATACCTCGATGCCGATCAATATCCTGTACCGACGTCACAATCTTCTTCTGTTCAAAATCAGCCGGTCCTAAAAACTGATCCCGTGATTCATATTTCATTAATGATTTTTTAAGGAAAGACTCACTTTCCTGCTGTTTCTTTATTATGAAACCGATCACTCCCGCCGATGCAAAGAAGATGATCAAAGGTGGAAACATCACTGTGTGGGTGAAGACGGCTGAAAGTGTTTCCACGACAAAAAGGCACAATGCAACGACCCAGTAATTTATATACTTTTCTCTGTATCCGATGATCGCCAGGACCAGCGGGTATATAAAGAACAGCATCGAAGCGACGCCACCGGTAAGTTGAACAGATAGATTCGTAATGATCCCACCGGCAACACTGTGAGACAAAATTATTTTCCTTCTATTCAAGTAGTATAAAAAATAGAATAGAATAACCGCCAGAAAAACATATAGAAATTGGGATGGAAGTATCCGTTTGAATATACCAACACCGCTGACGATGCCGTAGATGATTGAAAAGATGTAAAAAATTTTTATTCCCATTCTATCGTCGAAGGCGGTTTTGAGCTAATATCAAAAACGACCCGATTTATACCTTTCACCTCATTGGTTATTCTGCTCGAAACACGGGCGAGAAACTTATACGGCAGACGCACCCAGTCCGCGGTCATACCGTCTTCACTGTAGACCGCCCTGATTGCACATACGGCGTCGTAAGTTCGCCTATCACCCATCACCCCGACACTACCGAAAGGTAACAGCACCGCGAAGATTTGCCATATCTTTTTGAAATTACGGAGTGATCGAGCTTCTTCGAGTAGAATACTGTCTGCCTGCCGCAGCGTCTCCAGACGTTCCCTGGTGACCGGCCCGATGATTCGGACGGCCAACCCCGGACCGGGAAACGGTTTTCGCTCGATGAATCTGCTGGGCAGACCCAGCATCTTCGCTATCCGCCTCACTTCATCCTTGAATAATAACCTCAGCGGTTCAATGATCTCCAGCTTCATCTTTTCCGGCAGGCCGCCCACATTATGGTGGCTCTTAATGACCGCGGAAGGTCCGATACCCTTTCCCGACTCAATCACATCAGGATAAAGTGTTCCCTGCACCAGGAACCGTACGTTCTTTATCTTCTTCGCCGAAGCTTCAAAGAGGCTTATAAACTCTCTGCCGATGATCTTCCGCTTCTTTTCAGGATCCCGCACCTTCGCCAATTTCAAAAGAAATCTTTTACGGGCATCCACCACTTTGAGATTGATTCGGGGTCTCAAAATCTTCTCGACCTCCTGCCGTTCGTTCATCCTCAGTAAACCGTTATCGACGAAAATACCTATGAGGTTGTCACCCACTGCCTTCGCCGCCAGCGACGCCGCAACCGTCGAATCAATGCCTCCGCTGACCGCACACAAGACTTTATCCTTACCGACGAGGTCTCTTATTCTTTCCACCTCCTGGTCAATGAATCGGCTCATCGACCAGTTCTTCTTTGCATGACAGATCTTTGTGAGGAAATTATCTATGATCTTTATCCCGTAACGGGTGTGGTGAACTTCAGGATGGAACTGTATCCCGTATATGTTATTCAGTCTGAAACCGGCGATCGGATTGGTCTCGGTTGAGGCAATGACTTTCGCGCCTTTTGGTAACTTCACGACTGAATCACCGTGGCTCATCCAGACACTGAATTTCTTCGGCTGGTCGGAAAAGAGCAATGCCTTCTTGGCCGTCAGCAGGGCATGGCCGTATTCACGCTTTTTCGTATACTTCACCACTCCGCCATGCAGTTTGGCGGCCAGTTGCATTCCGTAGCAGATACCGAGCACCGGAACATTCAATTCAAAAAACTTCCTGAACAGCTTGGCCCTTCCCTGGTAAACACTGCCCGGCCCGCCGGAAAGAATCAATCCCTCCACGTCTCGGTCAAGAAGTTTCTCAATCTCGATGAAGCAACTGAATATCTCTGAATACACCCTGCATTCCCGCACCCGCCGGGCGATGAGCTGGGTGTATTGAGAACCGAAATCAATAACCGCAATCATCTGAATGCCTTTAAACCACGCCGATTATGCGACATCATGAAATCCGTTTTAACGCCTCTGCAGCAAGCGTCTTTAAAGTTCTGTCTTTTGACAGTTTAAGCTGTTCAAGGATGATCCTGACCTTCTTCGTCTTCAATTTCGCAAGGGTCATTATTCCGACCTCTTTCAGTTCTTCAGCCGCCGTGTCGTCACGCGACTCTAATGATTTCAGGAATTCGGCGATCGGCTCTGCCGCCTCGGCGACTCTTTTGTGGCCGATCAATCCCAAAAGTTCTGTATGTAATGAATCTCCTTTTTCTTTGAACAAAGAAAGCAGTTCCTTCACCTTCTCTTCATCTACACTCTTTCTCAACCCCTTGAGGGCTTCGGTCTTTACTTCTATTGAAACGTCTTTCAACGCCTTCAATAAACCTGATTCATATCCCAATCTGCGGAATGTTCTTACAAGTTCAAGTCGAACACGATCATCCTCGTCTTCCAGGTACGGTAGCAGCCGGTCCACAATGCTCTGGTCGCCGATCTCACCGAGAATTGCGATAATGTTACGGCGTAGAAACCACTCTCCGCTGTCGAGATTTTCAATCAGTATCTCAATACTCTCCTTCCCGATATTTTTAAGAATATCAACGAGTTTCGTTCTGAGAAACATCTCTTCCGCCTCTTTCAGGGTGAGAAGTGCTTCACTGACCGCATCCTTGCCGAACTTTACTATCGCCGTTCTGACTTCCGGATAAATGCCGCTTTCCCACAAGAAAGAGAAGAGCATGGGCAGTACGATCCGATTCCCGGTTTCACTCAAAAATTTTATAACCTTCTTCTTGAACTGAACTGAAAGCCCTCCCCGTCCGAGAATCTTGTTGAACGGCTCCAGAAGTTTATCACAACTCTTCTTTTGCTTATTCGCCGCACAGAGATTATACAATTCTCTTAATTGATCGATCACCTCGGTCAAGACCATTGCTACTGATTCCTGTTCTATCGCTGCTGTTATTCTCTGAATAATTTCGTCGGCCATTTCGTAATTTCCCTGTTTGACGAATCTGCCGGCGATGGTGATCAATGACTTCAACCCTTCTTCTCGGACATGGGCGTTCTGAGAGTCAAGCATATTATAGTACGGGATAATTGAATTACGCAGGTCTTCTTTGGAAACGGTCGTTGACATTTTCTCGCTCAAGACCAGGCCGAGCTGCGCCAGATATTTATAGACATCAGGAATTTTTTCTTTCAGAACAGGCATTATCCTGGCGAACTTTTCTTCACCCATACCGCTGATGATACCTTTGAAATCCTTATCTCCTTTCTGTTCCGCCTTTGCCATGATTAATTCAACCAGAGTTTCATCCTTCAACTTTGAAAGGAGCTTCAGCACAAACGGTTTCAATTCAACATCACGCAGCAACTCAATTCTGTGCTCAGCGGGCAACTGTTCCAATATCCGGGCGACCGCTTCACTATAAGACTGACGTGACTGTGCAGGAGCAGAAGCAATATCCCTCGCCACCTCACTGAATTTCGTCTTCAGTTCCAGACCGGTGATCCCGGCCTCGACAAGATCTTTTAAATTCTTTATCGCTTCGACAATCTCTGATTGACTCTTTACCGCTTCCGGCTTCGCCGTGGTCATCTGAACCGCTCCACCGGTCTGGATGCCGAATTTCACGGCGTTGATTTTTATCTTCGTTGTACCTTTGGAAACAAGCATATCCGCCACACTGCCGTACTGTTTAATCTTCAATTTGGGGCTGCTGATGACCTCGTACATATTCCTGATATCGTCACTCGACACCCCGCTTTCAAATGTCAAACTGTTGACCTCTATCTTTCTGAAAGTATCAAGCAATGATTTGACGGCGATGTTTCTTGCCATATCAAACTTCTGATCCTGAAAGATGACCGTCTGTTCGAGGAAATACATGGAGAACTCGGGAATCTCAGCGAAGAGTTTATTGAGGTGAGTGATGGTGTTATTGATGACCTTATCCATCACTGGATGACCCGGCGGATAGGATTTTGCCGACCGGAAACCGACTGCAATCTCTTTCAGGAAATCATTGACAATCGACTGTTCCACAATTTATTTTAAACATAATTTTTGTTTTGTCAACGACTGAACCGTTGTAATCTATGGATTGACTGTATCGGAACCGCCTTCAGGATATAACATGGGTTTTACAAAAACGACCTCTTCCCTCATCAATATTACACTGCCCGGTTTACCTTTCTTGTTTCTTTTCAAATATTTCCGCTGGGTATAAGAGACCGGTACCTTGGTCTGTTTCTTCGCCTTGCTGAAATAAGCGGCGAGTGCGGCGGCGCTTTCGATGTCCTCCTTTCTCGGCTTCTGTCCTTTAGGAACACGGGCCTTCAGGAGAACGTGTGAACCCCCATAACCTCTGGTATGGAAAAAATAATCGTCAGGCCTTGCGTATTTAAAAGTCAGTTCCTCGTTCGACCGGGCGTTCTTTCCCACATAGACCGTGGAGCCCGATGCAAGATTGAAGACACGGAATTTCTTCTCCTCTTTCTTCTGCCCGTGATGCACTACTTCAAGGGACTGCGGCGCACCGGGAAGAGCCGCCTGAAGTGTTTTGATCTCTTGTTTTAAACTTTCAATCTTCTTTCTGATTTTCGGCTGACCCCGTTTTAATTTTTTGTATTTTCTGAAGTAACTCTGAGCATTCTCCTGCGGCGATTTGTCTTTATCCAGTTTTATCTCTACATATTTATCATCATAAGGGTTCAAAAGACGCACCTTATCACTACCTTTTTTTATTATGGAAATGTTCATCAATATCAACTCACCCAGCAGCCGGTGCTCCTCAATCTCCCTCTCGTCAACCAGTTTGCTATTCAATCTCTCAATGCGCCTTTTTAATTTCTTAATCAAAATCTTCTTCCGGGAAAGCAGCAGGTGCTTCATCCGTTCTTCACTGAATCTCTTTATTCCATCCTTCAGGGCGCTGTTCAAAGTGGAATACTCACCTAAGCAGCGGTCGGCAAAGAGGCTGATGCGCAAAGGGGAAACACCGACCAGGCGCGGTTTTGCCTTTTCTCCCCTGAGAATCATCAAAAGTTTATCCATATTCTCCCTTGATAATTCTGCTGCAAGATACTTATCAATCCCTTCAAACCTCTTCACCAATATCGAATTGATTGTCTGTCTGTTCTTCTTATAAAGTAAATCCAATTTCTCTTCACTAAGATCAGTAAGCGCGGCCTTCGGACTCTTCTCAATGTAGCGGCTGAAGAGCACCCTTTGCGATCTTCTTTTTCTGCAGCGGATATTCGGTGCTTCCCGATATAGAGAGATATCCAACATAATCTCCACCTTTTCACTGAGTTCCGCCCTTTCCAGTTTGAACCGGATAAAAGGGGTAAAATGGACCTGTTCCACTCCCGTGATACGAGCCGAGCTCAAATCATTATTAAAGCTGGGATTCTTTTCAAATCCCCTGAGTCTCTTTTCAGCAAGAAAAAGAGCCGGTGCTTCAGGATAGAGAGAAATAAATAAAGCCCGGGAACCGAGAACGAGCTGCACCATTCTTTCTTTGATCCAGAAGCCCTCGATATAGGCGTTTATCAACTCTTCTCTTATCTCACGCAATAATAAAAAAACATAGATTCCGTTCATGGATTATATCCCTGACAGACGAAAATGAATTATTTGCACTTCGCTCTCAAAAAAAGAAGGACCTTCTCCATATCCGGAGGCAGGGGTGCGGTGAATTTCATCTCTTTTTTGTTCCTTGGATGTCGAAAGATCATCTCGGCTGAATGGAGCGCCTGCCGATCGATCAAATTCAGAATTTCCTTAAACAGAGGCAGGTCTTTGCCTTTCTTGATCACTCCAGGGCTTGTCCCGCCGTAGTCTTTATCCCCGATCACCGGACAACCGACATGCTGTAGATGGACTCTGATTTGATGGGTCCTTCCTGTGATAAGACCGACCTTCAAAAAGCTGGCAATCGTAAACCGCTCCTGCACAACAAATTCCGTCTTCGCCGATTTCGATGAAAGGGGCGTCACCGTCATTCTGGTCCTGTCAAGGGTGCTGCGTCCGATGGGTGCCTCAATGACTCCGTGGGGCATACCGGGATAATTCCAGCATAGAACATCATATCTCTTCTTCACCTTACGCATCTCTATTGCCCTGCTTAAAGAACGCAGCGCCTCATCGGTCTTGGCAAAGAGAATTATACCGGTGGTATCTTTATCAAGACGGTGAAGAACCCCGGGTCTGACTCTTTCACTCAATGTCGGCAAAGCACCACAGTGGTTGAGCAGGGCATTGACCATTGTGTGTTCAAAATTACCCCGTGCCGGATGAACCACAATACCTTTGTCTTTATTGACGACGATGATATCATCATCTTCATATATGATATTCAGCGGAATATCCTCTGCTTTGATCTCCGGCGCCGGTTCTATCTCAAAACGAACAAAAATCTCATCATCGGTCTTCACCCGATATGAAGGTTTAACCGGCCGATTGTTGACCAGCACCTTACCCTGTTCAATCAGCTTCTGGGTCAAACTTCGGGAAAGACCAAGCCCGGCGATTATCAGATAGTGGTCGATACGTTTACCGCGCTGCTTTTCCGCAACGGTCCTTTTGAATTCTTTATAAACCGTCTCTCCCAATTACCTTTTTCTCCAGGGTGATAATTTCTTCTATTCCTTTGCTTGCCGCATCCAGCAATCTGTCCAGCATAGCACGTGAAACCGGCATCTTCTCCGCGGTCGCCTGAACTTCGATTATCTTACCCCTGCCCGTCATCACGAGGTTCATATCAATATCCGCCCGACTGTCCTCTTCATAACACAAATCAAGCATCACCTCATTATTCACCATACCGACACTGACCGCCCCGACGAAATCGAGTATCGGGAATGTCCTGAATTCATTATTCTTCATCATCTTTTTGATCACGGTGTAAAGGGCGATAAAGGCGCCGTTCACTGCAGCGGTCCTCGTACCGCCGTCAGCCTGAATCACATCACAATCAATAATAAAGGTACGCTCACCCACGGCAGACAGATCAATGATCGGCCTCAAAGAGCGGCCGATGAATCGTCTGATCTCCTGGGTGCGGCCGGTTAAACGGCCGAGAGTCGCCTCACGCTGTGTTCTCTCGGTCGTGGAGCAGGGAAGCAGTGCATACTCGGCGGTCAACCAACCCATCCCCTGACCGACCAGAAATTGGGGTACCCGATTCTCAACACTGACCGCGCAGAGCACCTTTGTTTTACCGACTGAGATAAAACAGGAACCTGCGGGATATTCAAGGTAATCGAGTTCTATCTTTATGTTCCGCAGTTCATCCGGTTTTCGTCCATCACTTCTCATCTTTAAATCTCTCCTTGTTTGAAAACCTATCCGCCTTTGAGGGAGATCCTCGAAAAATCCTTCATTGGTTCACCCAGGAAACGCTCCCCGATCTCTTTAAAATTCATGGAGAGGTCTGTCAGGTAGATCGAGAGTGAACCCCTTTCCGCCTGATTATACATCTTCAATTCTTTCAACCTCTCAGCCAGCTCCACGCCGACTTCACGGGAAGCATCCACATAATTGATCGGACCCATGAATTTTTTTATCGAATCCATCAATAGAGGAAAGTGGGTGCAACCGAGAAGCAGGGTGTCGATGTCATCATCTTTTAAAGGTTGAAGATAAGAACCGATGATCAGCTCAGTCGCCGGATGGTCGAGCCAGCCTTCTTCAACCAGAGGAACCAATAAAGGACAGGCGCGGCCGAGAATCTCGCATTGTGCGTCCAATTCACGGAACGCCTTCTCGTATGCCCCGCTGTAAATGGTGAGTGTTGTTCCGATAACACCAATGCGGCCGGTCGTACTCAATTCAAGGACCTTCTTCACACCGGGTTTTATCACTCCCATCACAGGAATGTGACAGCTTTTCTGGATGATATCCAGGGCGACCGAGGTTGAGGAATAACAGGCAATGACGATGAACTTCGCTCCTCTTGAAATGAGAAAACGGGTGTTTTCCAGAGAAAACTGGATTATCGCTTCGGTCGACTTCGTACCATAGGGCAGTCGCGCCGTGTCCCCAAGATAGATGATATTTTCACCGGGCAGTATCTTTCTGATTTCTTTGACAACCGTTAAGCCGCCTATTCCTGAATCAAAAACACCGATCGGTGCATCACTCAATTGTTCAATCTCCTTTCATAATCAATAATATAATTTTTTATTCCCTGGAATATGCACTGGGCGAGTTTCTTTCTGAACGATTTCTGTTTTAAAAGTTTTTCCTCTTCTGGATGGGATATGAAAGCGCATTCAACGAGAACCGCCGGCATAAATGCACCACGCAATACATAAAACCCCGCCTGTTTCACACCCCGCGAAGGAATCGATAAATGTTTTTCTGCGCTCTCCTGGATGTACTCGGCGAACCGATTTGATTCCTCTAAATACGCGGTCTGTGCGAGATCGATAAGGATATTGCTGACCACATCTGTCGGTTCAATACCGTCGAATTTCAGTGATGCATTTTCCCTCATTGCGACCGCCCGTGCTTCATTTGTACGTGCCTCGGAAAGAAAGTATGTCTCAAATCCCCTCATCTTTGATTTCTTGGATGAGGCATTGCAATGGATACTTATGAAGAGATCGGCGCTGTTCCGATTCGCGATATTGGTGCGCGTTTTTAGAGAGATATATTTATCCTTGTCTCTGGTCATAATCACCTTTATATCAAGGGAATCCAGAATCAATTTCCGCAGATATTTTGCGATCGATAGATTCGCATCCTTCTCATAAAGCCCTCGCCTGCCGACCGCTCCCGGATCAACTCCGCCGTGTCCCGGGTCAATTACAATCACATTCACCTTATGGCTTATCTTATGGTAGAAAACCACCTCATTGTTCCGTTCCAGATATGCATTAACATCTTTGACGTCGAATTCCAGCCGGGTGTAGGTGTTATAGGGAATAACCTTTGCAGCGCTTATTGCACCGACCGGCTTCAGTCTTTCCTTTTTATATCGGCCATCAAGTTCAATCACCGCGCTCTTCATGAAGAATTGAACGTCAAAATCCACCGGTGTTTTCCAGGAGAACTTCACGATCGTGGAATCCCCTCTCGTCAAAAGGGATATCTTATCGATCGGCGGTGCTTCTTTTATCTCTTTAATAAAGATCAATTTTTCAAAAACCCCGCCGATTATCGGTATTATTTCATCGGCGGGAAAATATACCTCGCCTTTCATGAAAATCGGCGGAAACGGCATATTTTTGAAGAGACCGTCATAAAAGATCGTATTTATACCGCCGATGAGTTCAAGACGGTCTTCTCCTGACGTCAGATAGAGTCGCTGGGTTCTGTTGTCCAGCACATAATTCAAATTCAAAAAATCGGCTACCGGTTTCAACGGCACATAATTCTGAAAGTCGACCTTTTCCGCCTCGACAAGTATACTGTTGTCATTATATGTTATCTCATACTTATGGGGAAGAAGACAAAAGAGGGAAAAGAGAAACGGTATCATCGAACCGCCTTTTTGATCTTATCCACCTTACGCTCCATCTCCTGCTTCAACAGCTTCTCTTTCTTGTCGTACAACTTCTTTCTGCGGCAGACACCGAGCGAAACCTTGGCGAATCCCCGGTCATTAAAATAGATCTTCAAAGGTATCAATGTATTACCCTTTTGCTGGGTTAAACCGTAAAGCCTTTTGATTTCGTTTTTATGGAGAAGAAGCTTCCGTTTTCGTTTGGGATTAAGGCGGGCGACGGTACTGAATTTATAGGGTGAGATGTGGAGGTTGATGAGATAGACTTCTCCGTTATAGCACTCGCCGTAGGCGTCACTTAACGAAACAGCACCCTGTCGTAATGACTTCGCCTCACTGCCTTTCAACACAATACCCGCTTCATAGGTGTCGAGTACGTTATAGTCGTGGAAAGCCCTGCGGTTAGTAGCAACCACCTTCATTGCGTATTATAACTACAATTCACGAAAAAGTCAATGCTCACCTGAAATCAATTTCATTCCATCATTGACAGAATAAGAAATCTGGTTATATTTACATTAAATGATTTCATTCGAGAACGTTACAAAAGTCTATCAAAAGGACTGGGTGGCGCTCCAGGATATCTCTTTCTTCATAGAAAAAGGAGAATTTGTCTTTATCAACGGACCGACCGGCGCCGGTAAGAGCACCCTTTTGAAATTAATCTACAAAGAGGAAGAACCCACAAAAGGAACGATCAAAGTGATGGATCAAAATCTCCGATTCGTGAAGAAAAAACATATACCGAAGTTACGGAGAAAGATCGGGGTGATATTCCAGGATTTCAAATTACTCCAGGACCGCACCCTTGAAGAAAATGTGGCTTTCGCCCTCGAAGTCACCGATACCCCACCCAGGGATTTACGAAAAAAAATGATGGAGATTTTAACGTATCTCAGATTGAGTCATAAAAAATTCTCTTTCCCTTACCAGCTCTCCGGTGGAGAACAACAAAAAGTCGCGATCGCCCGGGCTCTGGTCAGGGATCCCTATATTCTGCTGGCTGATGAGCCGACCGGAAATCTCGATGCCAAAAGTTCGCAGGAAATCGTAGAGGTGCTGCTCGACATCAACTACAAAGGCACCACCGTACTGATGGCGACCCACGACTTGAAACTGGTGAAGAAAGTGAAGAAAAGAATGCTGCGTATCGAGAACGCCCGCCTCGTCACCGGGAATTAACCAATGAGTTTACGTATCGGCATAAGAGAAGGTTTCCGCACGATAACGAGAAACAGTTCCCTGTTCCTTCTCTCTTTACTTCTGACGTCGATTTCACTCTTTTTATTATCGCTGTTCGCCCTCGTCACCGTAAATCTCTATTATTTTTTGAACATTCTGGATCAGAAGATAGAAATCATCGCTTTCCTCGACACCAATGCCGATGTCGACGCCCTGAAATCGAATATCCTCAAGATAAACGGCGTGAAGGAAGTAATTTACATCTCTTCGGATGAAGCATTGAAAAACCTCCAGAATGAACTGAAGGAAACCGAAGAGGTATTGAATGTATTTGAAAGAAATCCTCTGCCCGCTTCTTTGCGGATAAAATTGGGGAAAAAATTCCGAAATGCCCGGGGGCTTGAAGAAATAAGCGACAAGGTCATGCTTCTGCGGGGAATTAAAGAAACGATCTACGGCGGCGAACTTGTCGAACAGCTCAAAAAGATCACCAACATCGTAACCGTATTTGATTTCGGCCTGCTTCTGATAATCATATTTTCAGTAATATTCGTCATTTTTCAAACAATAAAATTAACGATATTCGCCCGCTCCACTGAGATCGAAATAATGAAGCTGGTGGGTGCTTCGAACTCCTTCATCGCAATCCCCTTCACGTTTGAAGGAATTGTCCAGGGGATTATCGGTGGAGTGATTGCATTCGTATTGACCGTCATAACGAATAAAGCCGCGGTCTCTTTCTTCAGTGAAATCTATTTCCCGCAGTGGTGGTTTCTATTGGGTAATGTCGCTTCCGGTATGATTTTCGGTGTTATAGGCTCTGCCTTGGCTCTGCGAAGATTCCTGCAATGACCTTCCTATTCATCATCCTTTGTCTCTTTTCCCAGATAACCGAAAAACAGAAAGAACTGGATGCATTAAAGACAAAACTCAACACCGTAAGAAATGAAATCAAACAACTGGAAAAGCAGAAAGTGGGGACACTGGCGCGCATCGAAAAGATCGATGAGGTCATTTCTTTGACCACAAAATACATCGATGAACTCACCTCTCAGGAGAGCAAAGAAAAAACCAGGGTCCGTGAATTGAGCCAGGAGATCGCCAAATTGGAAAAAAAGATGACATACAGAAAAGAGGACCTGCGTGACCGCCTTGTTCGGCTCTATAAATGGACGCCCTTTTACAAACTCGAAATTCTCTTCTCTTCAAAATCACTGCCTGAAATCCTGTCGTCTTCGTATTATCTACAAATTCTGGCGAAAGACGATCAGAAGGCGTTCTTCGAGTTCAAGTCTGATTGGGAACGGTATCTCGTTGATAAAAAAATGCGGCAGGAGTTGATCACCACACTGGAACAGAGAAGGCAGGAGAAAGAGAAGGAATTGGCCCGTCTCAGTGAAGAAAGAAAAAAGAAGAAAGACATCCTTGATAATGTCGCCAAGCAGGAAAAAGAGAAGAAAAAACTGGAAAAAGAACTGAAGAGCGCCCAGCGTAAGCTTGAAGAACTTATCGTGGAGCTTGAAAAGAAACGCGCCAAGGCAAAAAAGGGTACAAATTATCTGGAAAAACACCGGGGTACGCTTCCCTGGCCGTGTCGTGGAACAGTGGAGACGAAATTCGGAAAGATCATCCATCCGAAATATAATACCAAGACCAAAAACAACGGCATTGATATCCGTGCCGCATACGGAGATAATGTCCATGCCGTGGCGCCGGGTAAAGTGGTATATGCAGACCGCTTTATGGGATACGGCAATATGGTGTTGATCGACCATCTCGACGGTTTTTACTCGTTGTACGGTCATCTCGCGGAGATCCTCGTCGAAACCGGAAGCGAAATAAGTGCAGGAAGAATCATAGGCAGGATCGGAGAAAGCGGCTCTCTGTCCGGGCCGATGTTACATTTTGAATTGCGTAAAGACGGAAAACCCGTCGACCCCCTCGCTTATTTGAAGTAAAGACCTTAAAAATCCGACTGAGAGGTTTTTACCCTATACAAAAGTTGACCCCGCACAAGATACGCGGTGTGGGTTATGCCGCGCTCCCGTGGTCTCACACCCCGTTCACGCACCAGTATTTCCCGTTCGATTATCTCTTTGACCGTGATGCGGATAAAATCATTCTCTTTCAATGTCTCGACCGTTCTCTTCACCTGTTCCATGCTCGGGCTCCAGCTCACCAGATGGTGACCGCTCTTAAGGACGCTGATCGCTTTCGGGATGACAAACCAGGGCTCGGGTACATCGATGAAGATTGCATCGACATCCTTATCCTGGAAACCGGTCTCTCCTATATCATAATGTCGGAATGTCACATTCTTCAGATAACCTGCACGTTCGATATTCTTCCGTGCGTTATCAATGAATTCCTCCCGCCGTTCATATGAGTAAACCATTCCATCCGGTGCCACGAACTTCGCCAGGGTGAGAGCCATTGCACCGCTGCCGGTTCCGATGTCGATCACCCTTGACCCCGGACCGACTGTGGTCTCAAGGAGTAAAGGACCCAGATCCTTGGGGTATACAATGGTCGTGGTCCTTTTAAGTTTAAAGAGCAGGTCTGCGGTGCAGGGTTTTAAACAGTAAAATTCTTTTCCCAGATGCGTTCGTCCGATGTAACCGAACGGCTTGCCGATGACTTCATCCAGCTCCATATTTCCATGGTCTGTGGAGAGTTTCAAGCCGCGTTCGACCGTGACGAGAAATTCCCGTTTTGCATCAAGGTGGATAAGAACGAGGGCGCCTGGATTGATTACATTCTTCTTCTCTTCTGTCCTTGACATGATGCTGTAATGATGGTATCAATCGGAGCTCAGAATGCCCAGCTCCTTACCCACTGATTCAAATTTTTCCAGACAGTAATCAATATCATCCTTGCTGTGCTCTACAGAGAGGCATAGTCTGATACGCTCTTTATTCTGAGCCACGATGATCTGTTCAAAAAACAGCTTCTTGGTGAATTCGCCCGCCTCTTCGTTGTTATTGAACGAAACCACGATGATCGGTGTATCACTGATGGTTGAAAAACCGATCTGCTTGAGACGGGTGATGAAATACCTGCTGTTCTTCCAGAGTTTTTGAAAGGTGTTCTTATGGTTCTTGCCTGATTTGATGAGCTCGAGTCCCGTGAGATTCACTGAAAGCATAAACTGGGGAAATGCGGTGATAAGGGCGGAAGTATTTTCTTTTATTTTGTTGACAAGATATCTCTTCGCTCCGATATATGTCCCGAACCCGCCCAAAAACTTGTTGAAACTGCCGATCTCGATATTTATCGCATCATAACAATTAAATAAGTCGATGAAACCCCGACCTTCCCTTCCCAGAAAACCGAAGGAGTTCAATTCATTACCGATGATAACACATTCATTCTCCTGCGCCGTTTTTATCAGGGCGTTCACGGGCCCCACGCTTCCGGTCCATTCATAGACTCCATCGATGACAATCACCTTTTCACTCTTGGCGCTGAGAAGTTTGTCGAGTTTTTCAAGATCATTATGGTCGTAATATTCGACATTGCGATACTGCAGTACATTGTTGATGGCCGGCGACGTTTCATAGTCGACGAAAAAAGTCGCTTTCTGGCCGAAGATCGAGAAGACCGCGAAGAGTGCGGAAATCTCATCCGGAAACAACAACATCGAATCAATCTTTTTGATCTCAGCCATTGCTTTCTGTAATTCCACCATCACCGGCACACTTCCATTGGCGGGAGCAATACCGGATGCTTCAATCTCCGAGGTGGCGACCTCTTTCAAGTGTTCGCTGTTCTTTAAATGAAAGCAGTCAAAGACCAAAAAATTCAAATATCTTTTATTCTCGTAGATGAAAAAAGGTGCGGACGGCAGGAAATCAGGAATCTTGCTTTCATCGGAAAAGAGGTGAACCTGATACGGCTTCATGCTACATTTCTCCCACAGCATTTTTTGTATTTCTTTCCGCTGCCGCAGGGACAGGGATCATTTCTTCCTATCTTTTTCTTCTTTCCCGCAACAGTCCGTTGCTGCATGGGTGCACCACCGCGCGGGCTTCCGGTGCCGGCTCCGGGTTTGTATTCCCGGGTCGGCTGGACACGTCTCGGACGCGGACCGGGTTGAGCGCGGAAGACCAATCCCGATGCATGTTTGGCGATATCAACCAGTAATTCGTCGTACATCTTGAATGACTCCTGTTTGTATTCAATAAGAGGATCTTTCTGACCGTAAGCCCGAAGCCGAATTCCTTCACGCAGGGCATCCAGGGCATAAAGGTGATCGCGCCACTTGCTGTCGATCGTACCCAGAAGAACAAATTTAAGGAGCTCCTGAAAGACCTCTTCGCCCAGTTCCTCTTCACGCCAGGACAATCTCTCTTTCGCTTTGTTAAGCATTAAATCGAGCAGTTCTTCCTGTTTCATCTTGGGGATCTTCTCTTTGGGAATCGCGATATCAGTAAGGAAGAGCAGATTGAATTCACCCTTTATCGCATCCCATTCCCATTCTTCCGGATTGATCTTGGGGTCTGAGTTCCTTAAAATAATATCTTCGATCGCCTCTTCAAAGAACTGAATGGTGCGTTCTTTCAGATTTTCACCCTTGAGAATTTCATCACGCATCTTATATATGACTTCCCGCTGTTTATTCATCACATCATCGTATTCCAGCAAGTGCTTACGTATTTCAAAATGGTTCTCCTCCACCCTTTTCTGGGCGTTCGCTATCGCCCGGGTGACCAGAGGATGGGTGAGCGGTTTCTGCTCTTCGCCGCCGAATCTGTCCATAATTTCAGCCACCCGATCGGATCCGAATATCCTCATCAGGTTGTCTTCCAAGGAGAGGAAAAATCTTGAAGAACCCGGATCGCCCTGCCTGCCGCTTCTTCCGCGCAGCTGATTATCGATTCTACGGGCCTCGTGCCGTTCAGTACCGATGATATAAAGTCCGCACGGTACATCCTGAAGGCACTCCTTTTTAAAATCGTGTTCACAATTGGCACAATCACGGGACACGCATTTTATGCAACACCGCTTGCACGCCACGACCCCTTTGCCGAGTTTGATATCGGTTCCCCGTCCTGCCATATTCGTCGCGATGGTCACGGCACCGGGCTGCCCCGCACTGGCGACGATTACGGCTTCCCTCTGATGGTGTTTCGCATTCAAGACTTCATGGGGGATCCCCCGCCGTTTCAACAACTTCGACAGCACCTCGGAGACATCGACCGACGTGGTTCCCACGAGGATCGGCCGTTTCCTCTGATGCCATTTGACGACCTCCTCGACAATGGCGTTGTACTTCTCACGCCTTGAGCGATAGACGATATCTTGATAATCGATTCTTCGGACAGGTTCTTTGGTGGGTATTTCGACGACATCGAGTTTATATATCTCCCAGAATTCATTCGCCTCGGTCAATGCAGTACCGGTCATTCCCGCCAGTTTTTCATACATTCGGAAATAGTTTTGAATCGTGATCGTCGCAAAGGTCTGGGTCTCTTCCTGAACACGCACCCGCTCTTTGGCTTCAATCGCCTGGTGAAGACCGTCAGAAAATCTTCTGCCGGGCATTAATCGACCGGTGAATTGATCAACGATTATCACCCTGCCGTCCTGAACCACATATTCAACATCCTTTTCAAAAAGTGAATATGCCTTCAACAAAGCCCGCAGATTGGCGAGCGTCTCGCTCTTCTTCGCATACTCCTTATATGCCTTCTCTTTTTCAAAGATCTTCTCTTTTGGAGACAGTTTGTCATTCCGGTCGATCTCACCGATCTTCTCACTCAGGTTCGGTAATTCGAACATTGCGGGATTATTGGGAGAAACAAATTGTGCGCCCTTTTCGGTTAAATCTATGATATTCGATTTTTCATCAATGACAAAATAGAGTTCGTCGTCGATCTCGGCGAAAGACTTTTCACGTAGATAATGGAGTTCTGTATTTTCGATCAATTTCTTGATTCCCGGTTCCTGCTCCAGTTTCAGCAACTGTTTGTTCTTGGGTGCACCGCGCCGTGCCTGAAGCAGTTTTTTACCGATCTCCTTCTCATCAACATTACCGTTCTCAAGCATCTTCTTGGCTTCGGCTACGATTCTATTGACCAGCACGGTCTGGGCTGAATTGAGACGCTGGACAATGGGATTCAATTCATTGAACGCCTTGGTTTCATGCTCAACCGGGCCAGAGATGATAAGCGGGGTTCTCGCTTCATCAATCAGAATACTATCGACTTCATCAACGATTGCATAGTTATGCCTGCGCTGCACCTTGTCCTCGAATCTCCAGACCATATTATCCCGCAGATAATCAAAACCGAACTCATTATTTGTGCCGTATGTGATGTCGCAGTTATATGCTTCTTTACGTAACTCATTATCCATCCCTGATTGAAGCACCCCCACGGTCAGACCGAGTGATTCATAGACCGGGCCCATCCACTCGCGGTCACGCCGTGCGAGATAGTCGTTCACCGTTACAAGGTGCGCTCCTTTTCCGCTTAAACCATTGAGATACAGAGGCATCGTTGCGACAAGCGTTTTACCTTCACCGGTCTTCATCTCCGCGATCTTACCCTGATGCAGCACAATCGCACCGATGAGCTGAACATCAAAAGGAATCATATTCCATTCAGATTCAATGTCGACCACGGTCCATTTTTTTCCGACAAGCCGACGGCAGGCTTCCTTGACCAGGGCGAATGCTTCAGGAAGAATATCATCAAGAGATTCCCCCTGGTCAATCCTCTTTTTGAAGTCTTCGGTCTGTTTGATTAAATCCACGCCCTGTAGTTTTTGGTAAATTTTATTTATCTCTTCCACTACAGGCCATAAATTCTTGAGTTCCCGTTCGGTCTTTGTCCCGAAAATTTTAGTCAAAAATTTCAGCATCACATGCTCCAGTCAATTATTCAATTATACTGAATAATGTAAATCAGTCAAGAAAAATTAGTGGATGCGCCAGCACATCGTTATCAGGGGAGATGGATAAATTTACTATGGAACAGTAGAGAATTTATTCAAGACGGGATGATGTCCTCCCGCCCTAAAATCTATCGTATAAGAATCAATTTACCCGTCTTTACTCTATTCTTCAACTCAGCACGATAGAAATAGATTCCGGTTGAGATATCGCGTCCCAAATTGTCCTTTCCATTCCAGGTTATCGTATGCGAGCCAGCAGATCTATAGCCCCCTATTTCCCGCACCAACCGACCAGTCGCTGTATAAATCTTGATCCTAATCTCGCCAGGTTCAGGCAATTGGCAATCGAATCGTATTCTCTTCTTTGACGGATTTGGTGAAGCATATGTATTGAATTCCCGTAAGGCATTGCTGTTAAGTTCTTTAACCGAAGTCATATTCCGATCTTCTTTTGAAAATTCCCAAAGTGCTAAAGCACTGCAAACCACTTTCGGCGACCTCTTGATAAGCAAGTTAATCACTCCATCCTTGAGTAATTCTTTCGAAAGAATAATCTTTTTGAAAACAACGGTCTTTCGCGGAATTTCTACTCTGTCAATAAGAAAATCATCAATTTCTATCTCCTGATTCCAGCTATTACTCATTTCGTCTTGATAAAAACACAAACCAAGATGATAGCTCTTTGTGGAATCAAGACCAGTGATTTTGTAACTGAGGAAAGAAGTATCGTAATCCATGCTTTTCTCTGGATCTTCACCATAAGCAATATATCCAAGCCGCTGAATGTTGAAAACAGATGTTTCTCGTTTACCTAAATCAAAAGCGTAAAGTGAAAGCGCTCTTGAACGTAATGTAGTAGTAGGATATATTTTTACCTCGTAAGGGGTAGAATTTCCTTCGGTCCAAAGATACAGAATATTTGTTTGAGAAACAGTCTGATACATTGCCACCTGAGGATATTTCGAATCAACTCCTGATTGGCTTATGTTCTGAGGAGTTGTCCAACCACCGAGCTCATTACGCTCGCTCGCATAAATATCCCACTGATTATTCTGAAAATCCGACCACACCGCAATTGAACCATTTTCGAGA
>DRIG01000063.1 GCA_011052815.1 candidate division WOR-3 bacterium
AAGGAGGAGGGTGGTCGTCATACGCCGTTTTTCAATGGTTATCGGCCGCAGTTTTATGTGCGGACGACTGATGTGACGGGTGTGGTGAAGTTGCCTGAAGGTGTTGAGATGGTGATGCCTGGGGACAATGCGAATTTAGAGGTTGAGTTGATTACGCCGGTTGCGATTGAGCAGGGTCTGCGGTTTGCGATTCGTGAAGGCGGCAAGACCGTCGGCGCCGGCGTCGTCACAAAGATAATAGAATAAAAATGAGAGTGATCATCACTTTAGCATGCACGGCGTGCAAAAACAGAAACTACACGACCACCAAGAATAAAAAGAAACAGAAACGCCTTGAGATCAAGAAATATTGTCGCACATGCCGTAAGCATACTTTACATAAGGAGGTAAAATAGGCCTGTAGCTCTAACGGGAGAGCACCCGGCTCCAAACCGGGGGGTTGGGGGTTCAAATCCCTCCAGGCCTGTTTAGAGAGAAAGAAAGTGATAAATAAAGTTATTGATTATCTCAAAAAAGTTTACATGGAGATGCGGAAGGTCACCTGGCCGACGCGTAAAGAGCTGACGAATTCAACGATAGTCGTGATAATCATTTCAGCAATCGTCGCCCTGATCATATTTGTACTGGATACGATATTTTCAAATGTATTGAGGTTGTTCTTGAGCTGATTATGGCTGATAACGAGAAGAAAAAAGAGATGCAGTGGTTTGTGGTTCATACCCTGACCGGTCACGAGCAGAAGGTCAAGAAGATACTTGAAAAGATAATCGCGGAAAAGAAATTAGAAAATTCATTCGGCAGAATTATAATCCCCGTGGAGAACCTCGTGAAGATAAAGAAAGGAAAGAAAGTAATAGAAGAGAAAAGACTCTACCCCGGATATATCGTGATTGAGATGGCGGGAACCGATGAAAATTTGAGGCTTGTGAACAACATCTCAGGAGTAACCCATTTTCTCGGTTCAAAGACAAAGCCGATTCCTTTGAATGACAGTGAAATCAAAGCGCTGCTTGAGCAGGTGAAAGAGTCAAAAGAGAAGGTGATAACGAAAATTCCTTTTGCAAAGGGCGAACGGGTGACTGTGACGGACGGACCGTTTACCGACTTCATCGGCACTGTGGAAGACGTCTACCCTGAACGCGAAAAGGTCAAAGTCCTGGTGGTGATTTTCGGCAGAACCACGCCCATCGAGTTGGGATTTCATCAATTGAAGAGTATGTGAGGTTATCTATGGCAAAGAAAGTAATAGCTACAGTAAAATTACAGATTCCCGCCGGAAGTGCAACACCGGCACCGCCGGTAGGCCCTGCATTGGGACAGCACGGTCTCAACATAATGGAATTCTGCAAGGCATTCAATGCAGAGACAAAGAATCTCGCCGGCCTTGTCATCCCGGCGGTAATTACGATATATAATGATCGGACATTCTCATATATATTGAAAAGTCCACCGGCATCGATTCTTCTCAAACAGGCAGCGGGTATAGCCAAAGGCTCTGCGGTTCCGAATCGAGAAAAGGTCGGTAAGGTGACAAAGGCCCAGATAAAAGAGATTGCTGAAAGGAAATTTAAAGATCTGAACAGTGACACGATAGAACAGGCGATGAAAATAATCGAAGGTACCGCAAGAAGTATGGGAATCACTGTGGAGGATTGATGAAACGATCAAAACGCTATAAAGAATTAAAATCCAAGGTTGAAGCAAAAAAATACTCTTTGAAAGAGGCACTGGAAAAAGTGAAAGAACTGGCATCCGCCAAATACGACGAATCCGTGGACATTTCGATCAAACTCAATATCGATCCGAAGAAAACCGACCAACTGGTGCGGGGAATATCAAACCTGCCGCACGGAACCGGTAAGAAGAAAAAAATTCTGGTACTTACGAAAGGCGAAAAAGAGAATGAAGCGAAAGAAGCAGGAGCCGATTATGTCGGATTCGACGAATATATCGAAAAGATAAAAAAGGGTTGGGCCGATGTGGATGTCATCATTGCAACACCGGACGTTATGTCTGATGTCGGTAAACTGGGTAAGATTCTCGGTCCAAAAGGCCTGATGCCCTCGCCCAAGGTGGGGACCGTGACGTTCGACGTCAGTGCTCAGGTAAAGGCATTGAAAAAAGGAAAGGTCGAATTCAAGACCGACAAAACAGGGTGCATCCATATATCCGTCGGAAGAATATCATTTGATACGACTAAACTCGAAGAAAACGTACTCACATTTCTCGAGGACTTGCTGGCTGTCAAACCTTCCGGGGTCAAAGGCCAGTTTCTTAAATCAATGACCCTCTCATCGACGATCGGTCCGGGAATAAAACTTGATGAAAAAGGTGTTCTCGAACAAGTTCGAAAAGGAGGTCTATAATGCCCTCACAATATAATATCGAGTATCTTAAGAAAACCAAAGAAAAACTGAAGACAGGGAAAGCGTTCTATTTCACTGATTTCACCGGTATATCCGTCCAGAATATGGAAAAACTGCGCAGGGAATTGAAGAAAAACAACGGTAATTATCTCGTCCTCAAAAATACATTAGGGCTTCTCGCGATGAAAGACCTCGGATATGAGGAAGAAGTGATAAGCAAGATGTTCACCGGACCTACGGGTATTGCAATCGCCTTTGACGATCCCATACCCCTGGCAAAGATTATAACCAACTACGAGAATTTAAAAATAAAAGGAAGCCTTATCGAAGGAAAGTTTTATGTAACCGAAGACGTAATCAGATTTTCCAGAATACCACCGAAGGAGTCACTATACGGTCAACTGGTCGGCTCCTTGAATCTACTCGGAAATTTCGCCAATGTTCTGGAAAGTCTATTGAGAAATTTAATTAGCACCATTGAAGCGATTAAAAATAAGGAGGAAAAATGACGGCAAAAACCAAAAAAGGTGTTGATGCTATTGTCGAAGAAATCGGTAATTTGAGCGTACTCGAGCTCTCGGAATTAGTAAAGGCGCTGCAGGATAAATTCGGTGTGAGCGCTGCAGCACCTGTACAGGTCGTGGCTCAAGGCGCCGCAGACGCTGGTCCGGCGAAAGCTGAAGAAAAATCAGAATTCACCGTAACCATGACCTCCTGCGGTGATAAAAAGATTCAGGTTCTGAAAGTACTCCGTGAGCTTACTGGCCTCGGCTTGAAGGAAGCAAAAGATATGATTGATAATCTCCCCAAAGATATAAAAGAAGGAGTATCCAAGGAAGAAGCTCAGAACATGAAGAGTAAACTCGAAGAAGTCGGCGCCACCATTGAGCTCAAATGATTCCGAATAGCTCTAAATCAAGCATCGATAAAAACGTCCTGAACTCAATTCAGTGAAACAGAAGATTATACGGCGCAACTTAGAAAGACATTAGTCTTTGATTGATGTGTATTATAATATTACAACTATGATTATATCAATAGTTGTAAGGATAAAATATTATTAGAGGGGGATGAAAAGATATTATGAGAAATATTATTGATTTCTCAAAAAATAAATCAACCTTCAAGATGCCTCATCTGCTCGAGGTACAGCTGGAATCCTACAAGCAGTTCATCAATAAATCGATCAAAAAGATCTTCAATGAACTCTTCCCGGTTTCGGATATCCATAACCGCTATCAATTGGTGTATAATTCCCACCGCTTTGGACCGGCGAAATACTCGGTAAATGAGGCAATCGAAAAAGGTGCGACATACGGCGTTCCTTTGAAAGTCAGTTTCAGATTGGTGAGCAAAGAAGAAGACGGCAGTCTGCGTAACATCACTGAACAGGAAATATACCTGTGTGATCTGCCGTTAATGACACACCGCGGTACATTCATAATAAACGGTGTGGAAAGAGTGGTCGTAAATCAGATCCACCGTTCCCCCGGCGTATACTTCAGCGAAACCGAAACAACATCAACGGCGATGATAATCCCCTATCGCGGTCAATGGATTGAATTCGTAATCGACCGTCTGAACACTTTCTACACGATTCTCGACCGAAGAAGAAAACTGCTCGGTACGATGTTCATCCGAAGTCTCGGGTATGAAACGAATGAAGAGATAATAAAGTTATTCTTCCCGGTTAAAGAGGTCGATATCAGACAGGCCTCCAATTATTTTTGTGCGGAAACCATCAAAAGCGAAGAGAACGTCCTGCTCCCTGCCGGAGAGTTACTGGACGATCCGACCATCGACCTTCTGAAACACAAAGGCATCAAAAAAGTGAAGATCATCGATTCGCACGAGCCCGGCGTAACCATATTGACGAATACCTTGAAAAAGGACCGCACGACTTCAAAAGAAGAAGCCGCCAAAAAAATTTACAACCTGCTTCGCTCCATGGCACCCCCCACCCTCGACATCGCCGTCGCCTACATAAGAAACATCATCTTTGACCCCAACCACTTCAATCTCGGAGAAGTAGGACGTTTCAAATTCAATATGCGTCTGGGAATCAAGGAAAGAAGCAACAAAACATATCTGACTATTGAAGACCTCTTTGAAGTATTCCGTAAATTATTCAAATTCGCTGCGGGTGAATTCAACGCCGACGACATAGACCATCTCGGAAACCGACGGGTTCGCCGCGTCGGCGAGCTGCTCGGCGGACAGTTCAGATTGGCCATCACCCAGTTAATTCAGAATATAAAAGAAAGGGCTTCGTTGATGGACGAATCAGCACTCTCACCCCAGGATTTAATCAACCCCCGCCTTGTATCCAATATCATCAACAAATTCTTCACCACCTCGCAGCTGTCGCAGTTTATGGAACAGACAAATCCGATCTCGGAGATGACTCATAAACGCCGTATTTCATCGCTCGGAGCCGGCGGTCTGAAACGCCAGACAGCGGGGTTTGAAGTCCGAGATGTACACTATTCGCATTATTCAAGAATCTGCCCCATCGAAACACCCGAAGGACCGAACATCGGTCTTATATCAAGTCTGGCGAGTTTTGCAAAGATCGATAAACACGGCTTTATCCTCGCTCCCTACTGGGTGGTGAAGAACGGTAAGGTTAAAAACGAATTCATCTATCTGCGTGCCGACGAAGAGGATAAATATACGATCGCCCAGGCGAACACACCGGTGGATAAAAACGGAAAGATTTTGACCAATCAAGTATTATGCCGACGTAAAGACGACTTTCCGATTTTACCGCCTGAAGAGGTCGATTTGATGGACGTCTCACCCGAGCAGGTCTTCAGTCCCACGGCTTCACTCATTCCTTTTCTGGAACATAATGACGCCGACCGTGCCCTGATGGGCTCAAACATGCAGCGCCAGGCGGTTCCTCTGATCAATCCCGACCTGCCGCTCGTGGGAACGGGAATGGAAGAAAAGATTGCAAAGAATTCAGGGACGATCATCCTGGCTGAAGAAGACGGCGTGGTCACCTACGTCGATTCCAGAAAGATCGTCATCCAGACATCACAGAATATTAAAAAACGCTATCACCTCGCCAAATTTCTGCGTTCGAATCAGAATACATGTATCCATCAGAGACCCCTCGTTCATATCGGGCAGAAAGTCAAAAAAGGACAGGTGCTTACAGACGGTTATGCCTCAAAAGAAGGCGTCCTCGCCCTCGGTAAGAACGTTCTTGTCGCATTTATGCCGTTTTTGGGATTCAATTTTGAAGATGCCATCGTGGTTAGTGAAAGATTGTTAAAAGAAGATACCTTCACCTCCATACACATCCTGGAGTTTGACTGCGAGGTACGGGAAACCAAACTCGGGCCCGAAGAAGTTACGAGGGACATCCCCGGGATCAGCGACTTTCTGTTGAAAGACCTCGATGAATACGGGGTGGTACGCGTAGGTGCGCATGTCGGACCGGACGATATCCTCGTCGGCAAAATTACTCCGAAAGGAGAGACCGAATTAACACCTGAAGAACGTCTGATGCGTGCGGTCTTTGCCGAAAAAGCGACCAATGTCAGAGATACTTCTTTAAGGGTTGAACCTGGGGTCGAAGGTGTGGTGATCGACCGTAAAATACTCACCCGAAGGACAACCGACCCTTTAGCGAAAATGGTAGAGGAAGAGAGAAAACGTAAGATCAACGAAGAATTCTCCGCCCTCCGCAAAGAAACAATCTCGGTACGCAATAATCTGCTGAAAAATCTCCTTAATGGATACACCGCGGCTTCTTCCATCAGGAATGAAAAAGGCAAGATCATCCTGAGGAAAGGGTCTTCTTTTGATGAAGAGTTTTTTGCTGATCTGAATGCGACGAGCATCACGGCAGATGAAAAATTCACGCGTTACAACAAAATAAACGACGAAGCCAAAAAGATAATCGCCGAGGCCGAAGAAAGATTATTGCAGATCAACGCCGACAAAAAGAATGAAGAAGACAAGTTATTAAGGGGTGATGAACTACCTCACGGCGTATTGAAAATCGTGAAGGTCTTCATCGCCCAAAAACGTAGAATCTCCGTCGGAGATAAGATGGCGGGAAGGCACGGTAACAAAGGTGTCGTTGCAAAGATAATGCCTGAAGAGAATATGCCTTTTCTACCTGACGGAACGCCCGTCGATATCGTTCTCAACCCGCTGGGTGTACCGTCGCGAATGAATGTAGGACAGATTCTGGAAACCCATCTTGGATGGGCAGCGGACAAATTGAAATTCTACGCCATCACTCCGATATTCGACGGCGCGACCGTCGGCGAGATCAAAGAAAAATTAAAGGAAGCAGGGCTGCCGGAAAACGGTCAGATTGAACTACGGGACGGAAGAACCGGCCTGCCGTTTGAAAGCAAAATCACCGTGGGTAATATGTATATGCTGAAATTAATCCACATGGTTGATGAAAAGATACACGCCCGTTCGACCGGACCGTATTCTCTGATTACTCAACAACCCCTCGGAGGCAAAGCACAATTCGGAGGACAGCGTCTCGGTGAAATGGAGGTATGGGCGCTGGAGGCTTACGGTGCCGCCTACACCCTCCAGGAAATGCTTACGGTCAAATCCGACGATGTCGAAGGAAGGGCGGCTATGTACGAAGCATTAATCCGTGGTAAGAATCCCCCGAAACCACGGGCGCCCGCATCTTTTAATGTTCTCCTTAAAGAATTACAAGGACTTTGTTTTAATGTAACCCTTCAGAAAAAGGAGGCTTCTGATGAGGCATAAATCATACGGAACTCTGGACCTTATGGAGTATGATGGTATCAGGTTAAGTCTTGCCTCACCCGAGACCATACTATCATGGTCACGGGGTGAAGTAACCAGAGCCGATACAATAAATTACCGGACACAACGGCCTGAAAAAGACGGGTTGTTTTGTGAAAGGATTTTCGGTCCTGTAAAAGATTTTGAGTGTTCCTGCGGTAAATACAAAAAGGCGAAATACCGCGGCACCATATGCGACCGCTGCGGCGTCGAAGTCGCACCTGCCTCAGTAAGAAGAGAAAGGATGGGACATATAGATCTGGCCGTACCGGTTGCACATCTCTTTTACTACAAGATTCCACCGAGTAAGATAGGGTTACTTCTGGATCTATCGATCAATCAGCTTGAGGCAATCCTGAACTATGAAGCATATATAGTACTGGATTCCGGAGATTCACCTTATCGTAAAGGTGAAGTGCTTCTGGAAGAAGAATATCAGGATGCAAAAGAAAAGTATGAGGGTTTTAAAGCCGATATGGGTGGACAGCCGATCTATGATCTTTTGAAAGAAATAGATCTCGAAAATTTCTCCTCAGATCTCAGGATACGGTTGGAAAAAGAAACCCTCAAAGCACGGCGCCATCAACTGTTGAAAAAATTAAAACTGGTGGAGGCGTTCAGATTATCCGGCAACAGACCTGAATGGATGGTGCTGACCAGACTCCCTGTCATACCTCCCGACCTCAGACCACTCGTGGCTTTGGAAGGCGGTAGGTATGCGACCTCAGACCTCAACGATCTGTACAAACGGGTGATCACGCGCAACAATCGGGTGAAATCCATTACCTCGGGCATCAAAACCCCTGAAGTCATCGTACGTAATGAAAAAAGGATGCTCCAGGACTCGATCGACGCGCTGCTTGACAATTCAAGAAGGACCAGGCCGATAAAAGGACGCGGCAACAGACCGCTCAAATCCCTTGCAGACTCCTTAAAGGGTAAACAGGGCAGATTCAGAAGGAACCTTCTCGGTAAAAGGGTTGACTATTCAGGCCGTTCCGTAATCACGGTTGATCCATCGCTCAAATTATATGAATGCGGCATTCCGAAGGAAATGGCCCTTGAATTATTCAAACCCATGATCGTTCGAAAATTGGAGGAACGAGGGGTCGTGGATTCGGAAAGGGGCGCCCGAAGACTGGTAAGAGCCCGTTCAACCGAAGTCTATGAAATCCTGGATGAAATAATCAAAGACCGACCGGTATTATTAAACCGTGCTCCGACTCTGCATCGGGTCTCAATCCAGGCATTCCTCCCAGTACTGAGAGAAGGTCGGGCGATCACGATCCATCCCATGGTATGCCATCCTTACAATGCGGACTTCGACGGTGACACGATGAGTATTCATGTCCCCTTATCACCCGAGGCTATTCTCGAATCCTATCTCTTGATGCTCTCCATCCACAACATACGCTCTCCGGCGCACGGCCGTGCCTTGATGGCGCCCACTCAGGATGTGGTCATCGGACTTTATTATCTAACCAAAGAACAAAAGGCAAAACCCAAGAAGATGAAGATGTTCTCGAGCGTCGACGAAATTCATATTGCGCTGAACGACGGCTTGATCACACTCCATGAGGCGATAAAATACAAATTCAAGGATAAGATAATCGAAACAACACCGGGGCGGGCGATCTTCAACGAATCACTACCTGAAGAAATGAGGTTCAAGAATACAATGGTGAATAAAAGATCTCTGACCGGCATAATCGACGAATGTTTGAACAAATTCGGCACTGAAAAAACAGTGGAACTCCTTGACGCCCTGAAAGAGATCGGTTTTGAATATGCGACACGCTCGGGATTGACTATCGGTATCGACGACATGGTCAGTCCTCGAATAAAGGACAAAATCTGGGCAAAAGGTGCCAAAGAGGTCATGGAGATAAACAAAGCCCATAAAAGCGGTCTGATATCAGAAACCGAACGATATAATAAAGTAATCGACACCTGGACACGTGTTGCGATTGAAATCGAAGAAAAACTGATCGAAGAACTGGAAAAAGACCATGACGGCTTCAATCCATTGTTTATGATGGTGAATTCAGGGGCGCGCGGCTCAAGAAACCAGGCGTGTCAGATTTGTGGACTGAGAGGACTGATGTCAAAGCCGCAGCGTAAAGTCACCTCTGTTCAAATAATCGAAACCCCGATAAAATCCTCATGCAAAGAAGGGTTGTCGGTTCTTGAATATTTTATCTCCACCCATGGTGCACGAAAAGGACTGGCTGATACCGCACTCAAAACAGCCGATGCAGGATATCTGACAAGGCGTCTTGTCGACGTCGCCCAGAATGTGACGATCACCATGGAAGACTGCGGTACAATAATGGGGCAGGAAATAAGCGCTCTGAAAGAAGGCGAAAAGATAGTGGAACCGCTTCACGAAAGAATCGCCGGCAGGGTGGCATTAGTCGACGTCATCGACCCGGTGACTGACGAGATTATCGTCAAAGCAGGTGAAGAGATATTGAACGAACAGGCGCTGCAGATTGAAAAGAGCGGGATCGAGAAAGTAAAGGTGAGATCAATCCTGACCTGTGAAGCACCGGTTGGACTCTGCGCGAAGTGCTACGGCAGAAACCTCGCGACCGGGAAAATGGTGGAAATCGGCGAAGCAGTGGGAATCATCGCCGCACAATCCATCGGTGAACCGGGTACACAGCTTACGCTCAGAACATTCCACGGCGGTGGTGTCGCATTGAGAATCGCAGAAAGCACCTCAAGGAACGCGGACATCTCAGGAGTCGTAACATTTGAGAATCTGAATGCAGTAGAAAAGCCCGACGGCCATCTTGTCAGTCTGAATGACAAAGGACGAATGATAATCAAAGGGGAAGGAAACAGGAAAATAAGTTATAATATACCGATCGGAGCGATCATCTATCCCAAAAAGAAATCCACTGTTCAACAGGGTGATATCCTCTTCGAATGGGACCCCTACTCAATCCCCATCGTCTCACCGGCCGGCGGAACAGTAAAATTTATCGATATCATTCCCGGTATCACACTTCAGGAGAACTGGGTCGATGAACGATCCGGTGGAAAACAGTTCATCATTGTGGAAGACCGTGTCCGACATCACCATCCAAAAATCAATATCATCGACAGCAAGAAAAAAATCCAGAAAACATTCTCCATCCCGGCGGGAACATACCTCTTGGTCAAAGACGGTGATAAGATAGAACCGGGAACACTGATAGCGAGAATCCCAAAAGAGATCGGTAAAAGTAAGGACATCACCGGCGGTCTGCCGCGCGTTGAAGAACTGTTCGAAGCCAAAATCGTGAAAAACCCCGCCGTCGTGACTGAGATCGATGGAATCTGTGATGTCGATGAAGAAAAGGGTATCTGGAAGATAACAGTGACTCCAGAGGTGGGCGACGCCCGCACTTATAAAATACCTACCACAAGATATCTGAAGGTCCATTCCGGAGAGTTCGTACGCGCCGGCGATCCGCTGTGTGAAGGAGCGATCGACCCCCATGATATACTGCGGATCAAGGGTCCCATGGAAACCCAGCGTTTTCTGGTGAACGAAATATTAGAGGTCTATCGGATCCAGGATGTGAAGATAGACGACAAACATATCGAAGTGATTGTAAGACAGATGCTCCAGAAAGTCAAGATTGAAGAACCGGGCAATACTCCTTTTGTCGGTGGAGAGATTATTGACAAACGAAGAGTGATCGAAGTCAATCAGCAGGCACTCGTCGAAGGTAAGAAACCCGCTACATACCGTCCTATTCTCCTCGGCATTACACGTGCCGCCCTTTCAACGGAATCATTCTTCTCCGCTTCCAGTTTCCAGGAAACGACAAAAGTTCTGGCAGACGCCGCGGTCGAAGGTAAACTCGATAAACTCGAAGGGCTTAAAGAAAACGTAATTGTGGGCCGCATTATTCCTGCAGGTACGGGTCTTGCGAAGTTCCAGAATATAAAACTGGTCGAAGAAGCAGAGGCGGAAGCGGTTTAAAAAACGACAGCGGTTTAAAGATTAAGGCGCTCTAATTTTTTGGTCAGAGCGCCTTTTTTCTTCAGCACTACAATCAAAAATTACAGAAAGGTCATTATAAAACCGGTTATGATCGGTACCGAAAAATTATCATCCCAGGGCAACGGCAGGGCTTCAAATACAGTAGCAGTAATTGCACCGATGACCAGAACCATCAAAGGCAAAGTATCGGGTAAATTATAAAGGACCACCGCAACTCCCAGAGAACCGAGGAGAAAACCCAGGCTGCCGAGCAACGTCTTCCTTCGAAAGAGTTTGGGACTTTTGATATTCTGTCCCAGCATGGCGGCGAAGGTATCTCCGACGATTATATAGGCGCATGCCGCCACCACAATGGGCTTTCTGTAAAGCAATGAGGTCATCAAACAACCGAGCAGCAGATATGTCGCGCCGCTCAAACGCGTCAGCTCGTGCCGACGTAAAAAAGAACCGAAGAAAAGGATGAACCCCTCTTTAAAACCATTGATATGCAGTCTTAAAAAATCGAAGACGACGACAATCAGACATACTGTAAGGAGTATCAGCCGGGCGCTTCCTTGAGGCAACAAATAATAGAGTATCGGGATGAAGATAGCCCAAAGATTGAGTAACTTCCTGAAGAGTTCGGATTTAATTAAAATGTAACCCCCGCTGAAACTTTATTCGAATTATTGAGTTCTGAGTGCAGGACCAGCGCATAATCGAGTGAAAACTTTTTATATCTTATCCCCGCACCGAAAGTATAATTACCGTTATAATGTCCTGCTCTGCCGAACAGAAAGTCTTTATATCCGTATTCCACTCCCATATTGATATTAAATCCGTCGATATCAAACGGTTTTACCACGTCGCACTCGAATTTAAGAGTCGAATTGATCTTGTCCATCGGCAGGACCGGTGCAATACCAACCGAAAACTTCGGCATGATCGTTTCCTTTGTCTTATTTTCATTGTTCCAGATGATCGGAGCGAGAATAAAATCGCGTATCGCGGCGCCAACGGAGAAATACTCCCGATTATATACCACCCCCAGATCTATTCCGCCGCCGAATCCTTTTATCACGGACAAATCCCGATAAAATATCTTGATGTTCATTCCATAAGCCAATTCGGCGTTTCCTTTTGCACCGTTGAAATAAAGAACCACATCCCTGGTTCCCACTGTATCATACGGAACCGGTGGATTTCCACTGCCCGGCGGGCTGGTCGTGTCACTCAGTGTCGTGAGTATTATATCACTCACCGACAGATACTGTACACCGATGCCGACCGATCTATTCTCTCCGGGAATGACGACGGAAGCGAATTCGTTCTTCACCACGCCGGCGAAGTTCTCGGCATGCATCGCCATAACACTCTTTTCAGTATAAAAAGAACCCGCTGGATTGAAGTAAATAACAGAGGCATCGACATACTGGGCGACTCCCGCTCCACCCATAGCACACGGTCTTCCGCCGACACCCAGTTCTTGGAACTCACCGGCGTATTTTGTCGCCGAAAGCATCACCGGCAACCAGATATAAAAAATTATAATGCGACGCATCTTACTGTTGTTTTCAACTCCTTTGACAATCTCCGACCATGTCCATGCAGTGACTTCAACTTGATATGGAATTCATAGTCCCCTGGTGGAACCACGGAACCGGAATTATCCAGACCGTTCCATACAATAAGAAACTCACCAGGAGAACGATGCAGCCCCTTGACGAGATCGCGCACTTTTTCTCCCAGTTGATTGTACACAGTAATATAAATCTTTGAATCCTGGGTAAGATAAATAGCCAGGGTGGTACCGGGCATCTCCGGAGAGAATTCTTCAGGAAAGCAACCCACAATAAAACCATCCGCGGCGATCCACAGATATTGACCGCCTTCTTTTTCAGAGATAAAGACCTGCCCGTACCTCCGCCAGATAGAAATCCCCCGCGGTGCGATGAATTCACCTTTTTCCGTACCCTTCCTCCCCACTGATATGATATATCGCAAATCATGGTCGAATTTATGAATTTGATCATTGATTTCATCGGTGACATAGATATTTCCGAAATAATCGACCGCCACGTAGAGAAATCTCGCATCAGGCAAACCGATGTCGAAATTCTGAAGAGAAGAGATGAAACGGCCATGGGTCGAAAATTTCGACACCCGCATCCCGTCTTTGTCGGTGACAATAATGAAGTCATCATGGTAATGATTATGGGGAGCCGCGGCGTCGATGACTTCGATCCCCATAGGCCGAAAGAGTTCTCCGGAAGAACGGCCTTCTATGCCGAATGACAGAATAAGTGAATCTTCAGGGGAATAAACATAAACCTTGGAATTATCAAAATCAGTAATATATAAATTATTTTTGGAATCAAAACATACATCATAAGGTCGACCCGCCAGTTTTATCTCTCCGATCTGCTTTATCTTGCCTTTGTGATACTGTAATTTTGCAACCCTCTTGTTCCCGAAATCCGCCACCGCGATAAGTCCGTCTTCAGTCACTGAAATACCCTTTGGAGACGAAAAGATCTTGTTGTTTCCGAAAACCTTCACCGACTGAAGCCCGATATTGTAGATGATATGCCCTTTTCCGGAATTGACCGCGAAAACCGTAAGTTCATCATCGTCCTTCTTGGTCTTCGGGTCATCCAGTTCTTTCAATTTTACGGCGGCGATCCCCTCTGGGTCGGCATAATCATACCCCGGGCCGAGAAACAGCTGGAGATAATACTTGGAGGCACGATAGAATCCAAGACTGTGTTTGAACGGCGGGGCGGTAAGTGTCTTCGGAGCATAGTCCAAAAAAAGTAAAAACAGCAAAAACATTTAGCTTATTATAAAGATTTTTCACTTGATGTCAAGACCGACCCCTTTACTCAATATCATAGTTGACTTTTTCTGAAAAATTGCTATAATGGGAAGTGTGAGACAAGATGATGGGAGGGGGCGGAGACATAATGGACTGTTCAATTACAGAAACAGGAGTTACCAATTAAGAGATAATTATTATAAGATAGAATCAGGTAAATATCTTTACCCCTTGAAAAGAACAGGGGGATGAAAAAGGAGGCTTTATGGAAATCCAAGGATATAATATGCCCGAAGACCTTTATTATCATGAAGAAAATTCCTGGGCGCGGGTCGAATCCGACGGTACTGTAACCGTGGGAATGGACGACTTTTACCAGAAACAGGCCGGTGACACGACGTATATAGATCTGCCTTTTGAAGGCGACACTGTCAGCCAGGGTGAAACCTGCGGAAAGATTCAGTCTTCGAAATGGGTCGGGAAACTCGTCTCTCCCATCTCAGGTGAAATAACCGAAGTCAACAATGAGCTTGAAAATGACTGCCGGCTCATCAATAAAGACCCTTACGGAGCAGGCTGGATTATGAAGATAAAACCGTCAAATCTCGAAGAAGAACTCAAAAATCTCGCTCATGGTCCGGATGCCCTAAAGAAATTCATCGAAGACCATGTTTCAAAGGCGAAAGGCGGCGGATAAGGAAACCGACGAATACAGGGGGTTGTGATGGAACTACAGGTTCCTTATGGAAAAGAAGAAAAACTGAATGTCAGTCTGCCCGACGATAATGTACTGGCTGTGGTCGAACCGAATAAAGTGGAGAAACAGAAAGAGGATGAAATTTTACTCAAGGCGATCGAAACTCCGATAAACTCAAACTCGTTTTCTGATTTTCTGAGCGACGCCAGGGATATCCTCTTCATCGTCAACGACGGCACAAGACCGACACCGACCGCAAAAGTACTCGATATCATCTATGATAAAATCAAGAACAAGAATATCAAGTTCATAATTGCCACCGGTGTTCATCGTGCGCCGACTCAGGAAGAATTCGACTTCATCTTCGGGAAATACTATAACCTTCTCAAGGAACAGATCTATGTCCACGACAGCAAAAAAGAAGAAGATATGGTTCATATCGGCACTTCGAAGAACGGTACTGAGATGTATGTCAATCGTCTTGGTGTGGAGGCTCATAAAATCGTCATTATCGGCTCGGTCGAGCCTCACTATTTCGGCGGTTATACCGGCGGCAGGAAATCCTTTTTACCGGGCATTGCATCCCGTAAAACCATTTCCCAGAATCATAAACACGCCCTCAAACCGACGGCGCAAGCCCTCGTGCTTCAAGGAAATCCGGTTCATGAAGATATGATCGACGCCCTGAAGACGATCGCTGATAAAGAAATCTTTTCCATCCAAACCATACTCGACGGTGAACGAAGATTATATGGTGTAACAAGCGGCCATATCCACGATTCGTTCTATGCGGCGATCGACAAAGCAAAAGAGGTCTTCTGTGTCAAAATCCCGGAAAAAGCGGATATCGTTGTGAGTGTCGCCCCCTATCCAATGGATATCGACTTATACCAATCCCAGAAAGCCCTGGACAATGGTAAGCTTGCATTAAAAGAAAACGGGATTTTGATAATGGTCTCCAAATGCCGCACCGGTATCGGAGAACCGACGTTCTTTGAACTGCTCTCATCGAGCGGTTCACCGAAAAAGGCTCTGGAAACAATCAGCCAGGGGTATAAACTCGGTTATCACAAAGCGGCGAAGATGGCGGAGATCGGTACCTGGGCAGAGATGTGGGGTGTTACTGACCTCGAGGACAAAGATATGGAAGCGATCTTCATCAAACCGTTCCATGATCTGCAGACCGCCCTTGATCAGGCGCTGAAGCAAAAAGGCAAAGACGCCAAAGTACTCTTTCTGATGGACGGCAGCATCACTGTTCCGATGATCGGATAGAATGGAAAGAGGTGAACGCCGAATTTAAAATTTTAAAAAGAATTCAGTCATTAATAAATTTTGAGGTATTTTGATAATCTAACGATAGGAGGTTAAATGCCTTTAAAAGAGGACATTCTTAAGGAATTAAGAGACATCGTTGGTGATGAGTACTGCCGTACAGATAACGCCGAACTGTATGTTTATGCGTTTGACAGCAGTATTCACCGTAAAAAACCGGATGTAGTGGTCCAGCCGCAGAACACCGAGCAGGTCCAGAAGGTTGTGCAACTCGCCAATAAGCATAAGGTACCAGTGGTGCCGCGCGGCGCCGGTTCCGGCCTGTGCGGAATGGCGGTACCGATCGACGGCGGTATTGTCGTGGACATGCAGAGAATGAACAAAATCAAAGATATGCGTATCCAGGACCTTTACTGCGTCGTCGAACCAGGTGTCGTCTACAACAGCTTCATCGCCGCCCTTGCTCCGCATAAATTTTTCATTCCCGGTCCGGCGTCGGGTGAAGTTGCAACAATCGGAGGTATGATAGCACTCAACGCCTCCGGTGCGAAAGCGGTGAAATACGGTGCAACCCGGGATTACGTCATCGGAATGGAATTCGTAACTCCGACCGGTGAAGTGGTGCGGGCGGGTGCGAATACCGTAAAGCACTCAAGCGGTTATCAGTTCGAAAAACTGCTGGTCGGTTCAGAAGGAACCCTCGGTATCATTACAGAAGCCAATATCCGGATCATTCCGAAACCGGAGAAACGTGCGGGATGTGTTGCTGCATTTGATGACCTTGAAAAAACCGGTCAAGCAGTGGCTGACATCATCGCCAATCCGCTGATCCCCTCTCAATTGGAGATTATGTCGCAGGCATGCATTGCCGCGGTGAACAAAGCCACTAATATGGGGCTGCCTGAAGTCGCCGGCATGCTTCTCATCGAACTGGACGGACCGCCTGATGTCGTAAAACGCGATATCGAAAAGGTCAGCAAAATTTGTGAAAAGGCGGGCGCCACATCCGTTGAATTTACTGAAGATGAACAGCGGATTGTTCAACTGTGGAAGGCACGGAAACAGATGATTCCTTCACTCAGTATTCTGAAAGAGCATTATGTGACGACGATGCTCGCCGATGATATGGCGGTACCGCCTTCGCAAATCCCCAAGGCGGTCGCCGGGATATGGGAAATCTCTGAAAAATATGATATAATCATCCCGCCCTATGGACACGCAGGCGACGGAAATCTTCATACCAAGGTTTTGATGACCCCCTCAGACCCTGAACACTGGAAGCAGGCGCAAAAAGCAGTCACAGAAATATACGAATTAATTCATTCCCTGGGCGGCACCACCAGCGGTGAACACGGCATCGGTATTACAAAAGCCCCTGATTTCTATAAAGAAAGAAAGACGATGATTCCTTTAATGAAGACCGTAAAGAAGGCGATGGATCCGAACAATATAATGAACCCACACAAAGTCGACCAATGGACTGATGACTTCCTGCACGAACTCCGCTACCCCACTAATCCCGACAGAAAACTGAGTGGTCCGCTCGCCAAATGGGAAGAAGAGATGATGACCTGCACAATGTGCGGATACTGCAAAAATGTCTGTCCGACATTCATCAGTCTGCTCTGGGATCCACCATCAAGTCGCGGCAGGATGATTATGTCCTACGGTATACTGGAAGGCGAGCTGGAACCCGACGACTCAGTGGTCAAGGCGATATATCAGTGCACCTTATGCCGTGACTGCAATCGACGCTGTCCGTCCAAGGTCAAGGTCCCTGATGTTGTCAGAGCGGCACGTGCCGAACTGGTGGAAAGAGGATTGGCTTACGATGCACACAAGGCGTTCATAGACAACATCAAAAAGACCGGAAATATATTTGCTGACGAAGAAGTGATGGCGCCGATTCAGGAAGGCGAAACACCGGTATTTATCGGCTGTCAGTTCCTTGCACGCCCGAACAAGACCAAGATGTATCTCCGGCTCTTCCAGAAATTGGGGATAAAACCCAAGGTCGTGAAAGAAATCTGTTGCGGTTATCCGATGGAAGCGCTCGGGTTCGTCAAGGACTTTGAAGAACACAAGAAGAAGTTCAAAGAACTCTTTCCGTATGACACCGCGATAACACTGTGTCCCACCTGCACCGTATATTTGAAAGAAGCTTATGGTATCGACGCAAAACATGCAGTCCAGGTGATCGCCGAAAAACTACCTCAGGCGCAGATCAAAAAGAACAGCGGTAAAGTGACTTACCATGATCCCTGTGATCTATCTCGCGGAGCAAAAGTGACCAAAGAACCACGTGAAATCATCAAACAGCTCGGATTCGAACTCGTCGAAATGAAATTCAAAGATAATGTTTCACGCTGTTGCGGCGGTGGCGGTGGCATACTCGTATCGGATAAATCTCTGTCTGATGTCATGGCGGAAAAACGGATACAAGAGGCAGCCGAAACCGGTTGTGATACACTCGTTACCGCCTGTGCTACCTGCGAGCAGGTATTGATGAATGCTGCAAATGCCTTTGTCGAGAAAAAAGGTAATCCACGTATAAAAATTATGGGCTTGCAGCAGCTGGTATGGAAAGCACTGGCTTAAGAGATTGAATGAAGAAAGAGATGGGGGGCGGTTTGAACCGCCCCCATCTCTTTTCGACATCAGAAAATGTTTATCCTCTTTCCTCTTCAATCCACTCTTTTATCTGTGATTTCAAAGGAATCTTCCCCGAACATTTTATCTTTCCGTTGATTATCAACCCTGGTGTCGCCATTATCTTGTATTCCATTATTTTCTTCATATCAGTGACCTTCTGGACATCGGCCGCAATGTCCATCTCTGCCAGGACATCGATGGTTCTCTTATGCACCTCCTGACATCTGGGACAACCAGGTCCTAATATCTTTATATCCATATAAACCTCCTATGTTGAATTTGATTCTTTCTGAAACTCGAGGATCGTAACGATATTTTTAATCTTTTATTATAGTAAAACACAGAGAAATTCAATCGAGTGATTTCAGAAAATCTTCCCATTCTTTGAGTACTGAACCGTTTATCTTTGCATCCTTATATCTCTTGATTATAATCCGGGCGCCCCGCCGGGCTTCTTCAATCTTTCCGAGCCCCCGATAGGCATAACATCCGAATTCACCGGCTTTTATTTGAAGAAAGAGACTGCCGCTCTTCACTCCGAATTTATGGGCGCTGATACACTGTTTTTCAAGATACTCCCAGGCCTCGTGTTCCTTCGCCCAATACATTATCCAGTACCAGGTATCTTCACATCTCTTCAGATCATTCAACTCATTGACGGCGATCTTCAATACGTTCTTCATCACCTCATCCATCTTTTCCAGCAACCCCAATTTACCGAGTGTATTGCCGTAGGAATAAAAATAGTCACATAAGGTGGTGAAATCAAATTGACCGAGCGCCGCCTGGATAATATTTGAAGCGAATATCTCTCGTGCCTCTTCAAACCGTTCAAGATCCATCAGACAATATGCCTTTCTGAGCTCAACCATCCCCAGGAACTCTCCGGTCATGATCCGTTCTTCTTTAGGATCGTCAAACGGTGCCTTAATGTTTTCGTATGCCTCTAACGCCTCTTCAATCTTACCTTCCCGCGCCAATTCTGCTGCCCGGTTGAATCGCTCTATAAATGTACGACTGATCTTATTCATTAAAGAGTATAACCGATTTACAACAGTTCGTCAATCTTTTTTCTCGCTTTATTTCTTGATCTTGATGAGGATATCAGTCGCCTGTTTGATGAACTGACTTTTGGAAACAAGAAAAACAGTATCTTCTTCCTCAATAATATGGCTTCCACGGGGAATGAGGAAATCTCCGGATTCTTCTTTATATATTCCGATAAACACCACTTCTTTGGGAAACTTCTTCTTCTGGGTGATATCCTTGATTGTAAGCCCCACACACCTCGCTCTCTGAGGTATCTTCACGGCATAGATCTGCGCCTTGCCTCCACCAAGCCTCAGAATCCGCTTCACCCGGGGTTGTTCGATCTCCATAAGCAGCTGGTCGACAAGCAAATCAGCCATACTCACGACCGCATTCACTCCTGCCAAGCGATAAGATTCTTCATATCTCGGATTTCTCATACGGGATATAATCCGCGGAATACCCAGACTCTTCGCAAGCAGTGCACAGGCGATATTATCCGCCGCCTGATGCATCAGGCAGATGATAACATCGGCTTTACACGCCCCTGCTTTTTCCAGAATATGGATATCCGTGGCACTGCCCTGAATGGTGAGAGCACCGGTCTCCGCATATATTGACCTGCATACCTCTGGTTCTTTATCAATAACCACCACATCATGTTTTTTTTCAACAAGCATCTTGGTTATCTGCCTGCCGATAATACCCGCTCCGGCGACAATTATGTACATCTGATCACCTCCTTTTCAACCCTCAACGCCACACCTTTGTACTGAAGAGCAAAAGAATCGGCAATATCTCCAGACGACCGGCGAGCATTCCGAAGATGAAGACTGTCTTTATCAACGGATGAAGATGGATCATCGTATCCGCCGGTATATACGTAGGTCCGATATTACCGAGAGCACTGAACATGCCTGAAAACGACTGGAAGGCGTTCAGATCCGACAAGAGTGCTGTAACAGCACCTCCGAAAATCAGCAGAACCACCCAGGTGAAAAATAATGCGGCGACCCGATAAAGTTCGTTTTTGCTTATCACTTCACCGTCGACCACGACCGGAGAGAGTGCAGACGACGGCGCCCGCATGCGGAAAAGTTCCCGTTTGATCAACTTGGTTAAGATCGCAACCCTGAGGACCTTGAAACCGCCGCCGGTCGACCCCACGCAACCGCCGATCACCATCATCACCAGGAAAAGCTGGCGCGCCAGATGTCCGAAAAAAGAACCACCGATATCTTCAGTACTGAAACCGGTGGTTGTAATAATCGCAACCACCTGAAAGAAAACCTTACGGAAAGTTTCTTCAACTCCTTTCCAACATATTACGCCATTCGATGAAATGTAACTGAATGGCGCGAGCTTCGCACTTCTCTCAATAAAAATAATTATCAGAAAGAAAAGAATCAATCCCCACCAGTATCTTATCTCGGTATTATCAAAGAGCGCTTTCCAGTCACGCTGGACAATACGGTAATGGATGAGAAAATTAGTGCCGCCGAAGAGCATACCGAGAATAAGAATATATTCAATAACGACATAATGGCGAAAACCTGTAAGTTGATAATAAGCAATACTCGCATCGTGATTTGAGAACCCGCCGGTGGCGATCGCGGTGAAGCTATGGATGATGCTGTCGAAAAAAGGCATACCTGCAATTGCCAGACAAACGCAGGTCAGGATGGTGAAACCGGCGTAAATCGACCATAAAATTTTCAAGGTGTTCGCCAACCCCGGAACCGGCCGCTCCATCCCTATCTTATGGCTCTCTGCACCGAAAAGCATATGTGCGCTGCCGCCCCGATATGTCACCGCCAGGAAGAACGTAAGAATCCCCAACCCGCCGATCCATTGAGTAAGGCTGCGCCAGAAGAGAATACTTCCGGGCATATTATCCAATCCCTGAAACATCGTAATTCCGGTAGTGGTGAAACCGCTCATCGCCTCAAAAAATCCATTCAAATACGTTATTCTCAGTCCGAGCACAAAAGGTAAGGCGCCGATCGCTGAAAAACCGATCCACGCCAGGCTGCAGACCAGTATCGCCTGCAGTCGATCAGGATTTCCCGGAGTGCAGACAAACTTCAGCAAAGTACCGAGCAGGAACGAAGTGAGCGCCGAAGTGATAAACGCGAAAAAAATCCCCATACCCCTGGAGTATTCACGGGTAGCGAAAAAGACGATAAGGGGAGTCAGTAAAAATACACCGAGCACCAAAAAGAGAGAACCCAGGATATTAAATACAACATTGACTGTCCTGAACCGATTACGCAATATTCTTCCCTCTGTTCTTGACAGATTCAACCATCGTAAAAAGATCAATCTCCGAATCGGGGGTTCACTATATTACTGTAGAGAAAACCGAATGAATAGCTGAAACCGACGGAAAAATGATATTCATATTGGGTCGCTTGCTGTTTCATCTTCAGAAGTATTTCTTCAGGCGTCAAATCCCTTTTCGGCAAGGACAACTGGTCGTGGATCCAGGCGGCATAACCGAAGAGGTTGAAAGAGAGGCCTTTTATAACCGATAGTGACAAAGAACTGAACAGGGTTATCCGATTCTTTTTATAATCATAAAAATAATGAGAACCCGTGAGTGAAAAACCGACCGACCCCCACCGCTGTTTTGTATCGAGCTCTGCAGAAAGCGCTTCAAACCACAACTTCTGCTCCATTTTATCATAGATTGTTTCCTCTTCATAAAGATAATAAGCATAACCTATCTTATAATAAATTCTCAGTTCCCTGCTCGTTGACTGGCTGTATGGAAAGATGTTGTACTCGATCGCCGGTGTCACCTTAAATACGAATCTCTCATTATTATAGGTAGATGAAGAAAATAACACTCCGCCGGCTCCGGACCAGTGATCATCGATACTTTGAACAACACGGCCCCATGAACCATAATTTTTTTTGATGCTCGTCACTGTTGTCGACTCATCCATCTCAAAACTGTTTTCGATATAATCATAATATACCGAAGTCTCTGTTTTCCAGTCCTCGGTTATTCTGTCGGCGGAGAAAGAGACACGCGTTGAGATATAATCACTGTACTGCTGGCCCATAAGAAAGGTACGCAAACCGATATCAAAAACCCAGTTGTGCCATCTATCAGCAGTCTCGGTCTGTACGGTCTTTTCCTGAATGGATATTTCAATATCATCGGCTATCGGTGTCCGTGCGATGTAGCGTATAAGACCGAGCTTGATCTTCTTGGCCAGCATCCTTCTGATTGTATCTTCGGAATCGAATTTAGCCACGGCAAAAGATAATGTATCATCCATCCCTGCATAAGCCCGGAGTCCGAAAAATTGGATAGTATATTTTGTTCCGCCGCTTGATGTCTCTTCAGTTGTAATAAGAATGTGGATATCAGCAACCGCCCGGTCGATGACATAGTCGACAAAAGTTATCTCTGATTTAATGAAATCCATATCACAGTCTTCACAATCGATATAGACATTCGGCGCATCAATTACCAAAGAATCAGAAGCGGTGTCAGCATTAGCAAAATTCAAAAAAAAGGCAAGTAATAAAAAATAAAACTTTACATTGAAATACTTCATATCGCCACCTCTTTTACCACAACTTTGCTTTTTCGATAGAAAACAACCATAAGGCAGGGCATATTCGCCGGGAATATATGAACCAACACCGAATATTCCCCCTAACTCTTAACTCTATTCCTCTGAACCCTCGACGATCATCTTTTTTAATTGCTCAGCTTCAGGATGATTGGGCATTACTTCAAGTGCGTGTTTGAAATAGGAAGCTGCCTTTTTTTTATCTCCCGAATAATAGAACGTCGCACCGAGATTCACCAGGGCAGGCACAAAATCAGGTTCCAGTTCAATCGATTTCTTGAAACTTTCTATTTCTTTATCCCGCCACTCTTTTTTACCACTTTGATTGAATTTAAAGCGATACGCCATCCCTAATAAATTATAGCCGACCGCAGAACCTGGTGCCTGGGCAATACCTTTATTATAAAATTCAATTGCTCTATCGAATTCACCCTTTTCAAAACACTTTGCGCCCTCATTAAAATAATCCTGAGCGCTCTTCTTTTGACTACAAGCGAGCGTAGCTAATAATAATAAAAAGACCAAACCCATCTGTCTCACAAATACCTCCTTTATTGAACCTTTTTCTTATGTTGTTGTTGTTGAAGCTCTTCAAGCTGTTTCTCGGTGAGCCTCTCGATTTCATATCCAGCACCCTTCGTAATAAAAAAGAGTTCCGCGGACTTGTCCGCTACTTCAATAAGATCAAATGCCTCTGATATATCATTTCCGACCGAAACAACCCCGTGGCTTTCCCAGATAATCAACGAATGGTTTGCAAGCTCTTTAATCGTATCATCAGCCAGTTTTTCAGTACCCGGCGGCGTATAATTCACATAGCCGATGCCGGCTGGTAAAAATAACTTTAATTCGGGATGGATCGAACCCAACAACTTATTTATCCGTATTTTTGTACGGTATTCAGAAATATTGGTCAGGGCGATTAAATATCGAGGATGGGCGTGTAGTACCGCAATCTGGTGTGGTCTGTGCTGTTTAAGGAAATTATGGACTTTGAGATGGGTGATACTCTCTGAACTCGGTTGAGCATCACTCCCCCAGAGTAATTCAAAACTATCAAGTTCCCTGCTGATATGCAAGAGCATCAAATTTTCCGCAGGTGCAGATGCGATATCACGAAACCGGGCCCCTGTTTTTGTTATTATAAAATACTCATCAGCGCAGCACCCCTCGGGTAACTTCATCTTTTTTTTCGGAAAATTATTCAGCTTGATCTCTGCGGTATTTAAGAATCGGGTAACGTTAACCGATATATTACCAGCACTGGCTTCCGCCCAACCGCGCTGCCATAAATACTGCCCCACTACTCCGCATTCCTGAATAATTTTCTTGATTACCGCATTCAGACGAAAATTCCTCATCACTCTTCCTGAAACTTTGCAATGAACCCCCGGGGGACCGGAACCACTTTTTTCCGTTCATAGTCGAAGAAAACAACACCGGTCTTGGCATAGGCGACTTCCTGACCACTTTCTTTTTCGGCTATGCGGAAAACAAAATCACAACCGACCCGGGACCAATCACTGAGAGCGATCTCGAATACAAGCCTGGCGCCGTAAAAAACCTCTTTTTTATAAATTAAAGCGGCATCAGTCATTATGAGTCCCACACCTTCAATATCTGCTTCAGTGTAGCCGTGGTTTTTTAAAAATCTCACCCGTGCCTCATGAATTAAAGATAAAAGTGCGTCATTACCCAGGTGTCCTCCATAATTGATATCAGTGATGCGTACTGTAATTTCCGTGGAAAAGAGAAATTTTGTCGGAAGGTTCAATTTAACTCTTGCCATAGCTCGTCCTATAGAATAATCAGATTTTCAAACTGCATAATATTAATTTTATATAATCAGAGAACTAAGTCAATGGTCTATGAAAGAAATTGTGGTCAAATCTACCCGTTCTCTATAAATATTACCGTGGACGGGAAATCGAAGATTGAAGATTAAACCCCATATCTACTTCTTGAAAACCATTGTGTTTTGCATATAATTCACAGTTATGTCATATAATAAAGTGGATAAAGAAAT
>DRIG01000064.1 GCA_011052815.1 candidate division WOR-3 bacterium
AAAAATATCTTTAAACTCATCAGAACTGTTCTTGAAATTCGACCATTTTAATGCGCTTATTCCTGCCACATGTTTTAGAAACAATACTTCCTTCAGCAGTAAATTGTAATCTGGAACAGATATCTTAACCCATGACCGAATATAATATGCACTATTATCCCAGGTACCGGCTTCGTCTGAATAAATAATAAAATCTATATTCTTATTCTGCATCTTCAATTATACTAATCTCCTCCATAGTTAAAAATAATATTCCTCTCGCTTCATTCCTGTTCTCCTCTACCCTATTTCCTTACTCAGCGAAAGATCTAAAACAACCAGGCATATCTTTTGACAGTAAAACCTGTCAAAAGAAACATCCCTTCTTCTCCCATTATTATACAAACCATTTCTAACCTGTCAAGAGGATCTGGGAACACTCCCAACTCTGCTTTTCACAATGGAAATCAGTCCTCGATCTCTTTTTCGATTTTTTTAAAAACTCGATTGTATTTCTGTTTCAGTACCCTGTCAAATTTTTGCAACCACAGAGTAATATAATTTCTATCAAACCCGGGATTTTTTAAAAGCATAATTTTGATATCTTCAATATCCCTTGGTCGCCCCGAAATGATTTTATGAATAACAACATCTTCTAATGAGGCAAAATTGACATCGACTCGACCAAATTTCACTTTCTTTATGCGTTTTAATGCTTCTCTTTCATAATTTGAATAAGAAAATATAAAATCTACCCTGAGTCCAGTTTTAGGATCCAGTGTCGGTAATACCATTGTCTGCTTTACAAATTCCTCTATACTATCAGGTAGTATCGTCAGTCTGAGATGTGAGACTATATCGATAATGAGATTCAGCCCTGAAAGATCAAGTCCTAAGGTAATATCAATGTCCTTTGTAAATCGTGGTTCACCGTAAAGAAGCACTGCCTGACCGCCGATTACCATATAATCTATTTTTTTTGTATTTAATGATTTTGCAATATTCGCGAGAAGTTTATTAAACACGATTAATTACTCGTGCAATTCTAATGTCTTTTTCAATCCCGTCCAGGGAGTTTTTTAAAGGAAATATCCCTAAGTGTACTGCTTCTTGATACATACCCCACCATATACGGTAGTTCTTAAAATAGTTTGCTCTTTCTTTTCTCATCACCCTGCGTTCAAAATCATTGAGTAGCTTGGTCCTTTTGATCATAATCTTTATTAAATTATATCCAGGTTCATTTATAAGTCAAGGTGATGCAAATTAATTTCAAAATTCCAGGGCTGAAGCCGCATCAGTCTTCTAATCTCACTCTGTCATTCTGAGGAGCAACGCGACGAAGAATCTCCCTCTCCGCCCTTTGCCCATTCCCCTCTTCTCCTCCCCCTTGAGGGGGGAGGATTAAGGTGGGGGTGATCTTTCATCCAACACCGCTCCCAACGCTCCAAACGCTTCTCCGTTTCTCCTCCCCCTTGATGGGGGAGGATTAAGGTGGGGGTGATCTTTCATCCAGCGCAGCTCCTAACGCTCCAAACGATCTAAACGCTCTAAACGCTCCAAACGCTTCCCCTTCTTGTCATTCTGAGCACATTCACTCTGTTCAGTGTAAACTCCGCGAAGAATCTCTCTTTCTTACATTTCCAGACCTCGCGCCTGGATTTCTTTCTCAGGGGTACGCTATAAATGCACATATTGCACATTAATTGCACAATAATTGCACATGTTTCAATTCCTCATAGGTCTGCTATAAATCATCGGCAGTTTTCCGAGACTGCCTCGAATTTTGACCGTTTCAATTCTTCTCGGGTACGCGATGGTCACTCTGTCATTCTGGTAATTACCAGAATGACAGAGTGTTTACGAAGTGTGGGAAAATGGTGGGAATTTTATCCTCTAAATCGTCCAGTTTCGAGGGTGGACAAAATTGGATAATTTCGTAAGAAAATCAGCAATTCTCATTTTCATTTGGGATAATACCCAAAATTGTCCACTTTGTCAAGTATGATTGAGAAATTGATCCGATTCTATTGATTCAAAGGTAAATATATAAAGAACCCCAGCACGATATTTTGGAAAATCTCTACGCAGACGGTAGTTTCTTCACGGGTGCCCCTGGATTGTTCCCTATTCATTGAATAGTTGAAGGTTTTATAGTGTAAGTATATCCATACCTCCAACCTTCGCCACCTGGGCCACCCGTATAATCAGGTAATGAAAGCATTTGCTGTTCCCATCTTCGTGCTTCATCTTCACTGTTGAAACTCCATTGCTTCCAATCACTCGGATCGCCATGCTCTTGCCGACGACGAACAGGATCATCGGTTAATCCTACGTACTTCATTTTTTCCTCCTCTTTTTTCTTTCCTATTACACAGCTAACTTACCTAATACAAAAAGGTATAGCTTCAGCAGACGTGCTGCTGAAGTTCATACCTTCTCTTTTCTTCTCTCTATTATACCAACTATTTCCCGCCTGTCAAGAGGAAATCAGTTTCGAAATTTCGGGGCCAAGCACATACCTTTTGTTTATTGACACAATATTAGGTAAGACTATAATTAATTGAAAGGAGAAACTATGAACAGTGTATTAGGAATAAATGTAGTACTACTTATAGTGAATATCATTATGGTATATGCTGCTATTCGAGCAATATATATTGCCAAACATAGTCTTGAAGAAACGCAGAAGACAAGAAGAGATAATTTCTTGCCGCTCGTGATTCCACGTGGTATTGGTTGGACATCGACAAGAGTATCTACTAGTGGCGATTTCAAAATTGAGAATATTGGTCGGGGACCGGCCTGGAATATTACAATTGAATATCCAGATGGTGAGAAAAAAGAAATAGCCAAATTTTTACATCACGAAAAGTTTTCAGATGTAAATGTAACTTTACCATGGCCTGATTTTAGCAAAGTAGACAATAAGTTCATGGTAACAATGTCCTACAACGATACTTTTAATCGTTGTCTAAAAGTACGTTTTAAAGTTACTAAAGAAATGATACAACATGAAAAACAAATTTTGACATATAATCAACAAGATGGTTTTGAGTTTACTTTACCTGATTAGTATTTTGTGGTGAATTGTATGAATCATTCATTACTAAGATACTACAGATAAGAAAGAGGTAAAATATTAAAAATGCTGTTTCATGTTGTGGAGAGTATTTAACTCTGTTTTAATTCACACCGTCCGCAATTACAATCTGGCATGTGGTGAAAAACAAAGAAGAGATGTCTACTCCAAAAAAGAATGGCCCATGTATAGAAATCTTTCCTTGGGGACAAAAAATACCTGTACCAAAATACCTCTTTATAATTTCCACGTTCTTCTTGAAGCAGAGTTACATAAAATAAGTCCATTAATTTTGTACCAGAAAATACAGGGGGAGTATCTTTCTGTACATATGAGACAAAGTGCTCAGTTTGTTCTGGTAAAATGTTTGAAAACTCAATGACATAAAATCCTCTGATAATTTTCCAGACAACTCTAAAAATTCTCTTGGCATCGTAAATTTTAGCGACTATTCCTGGCAATATAATTCCGCTTTGCGTCCTAACCTCTTTGATAAATTCGCTAAAGACCTTAAGTCTTAATGATTGAGTTTTAGGTCTACCAACCATCCGCTTTATATCTTCCCATATCCCATCTAATATAGGGTTGCCGCAAGCCGAAGCGCCGATACTCAATCGAAAATATTCCTCATCTTTTTGATAATATTCATTACATTTTTTATGTGCCGGTAATGTTATAAGTTGAATATTACCTTTCCTGATTAATGCAGAGGGGAAAAATTGTTTTGGAGGAATATGATCTAAGGTTCTATTTTTTTTATCAATTTTTTTGCCACAAAGGTAGCAAGTTTCTTCCAAACTATCTTCCTCTATAATACATCTTAATTAGTTTCTAATTTCCAGGTCTGATCCCAAATGCCTTCCAACTTCAATTAATCGTTTTGGATATGACATTCTACATACTCCTTTATCTCTCCTTCTATACACGAGAATCTATCATTTTTAATCTTGAATAAACCCTTAAATTTATCACCTAAGGCGTCGGGATATTTATCAACAATGGTTAATGTTTCAAGTGGTCTTCGTCTCATAGCAACGGACTTCATAAAAAGCCATTTAGCCTTAAAATCAGTAACAGGGAGGGAATATCCGATAATAATTATTTTATTAGCCTCTTTTATTGAATTTGATGCTTCAGCCCAGAGAGAATCCAATAATTCATTCGAGTATCTCTTCGCTAATGTTGGTGGAATAATGATAGGTTCCATTTGCTTCTGACACCCTGGACACAGCGTTTTTGGATCTTCTGGGTTAATTACTTGGTCTGCAGCGACCTTTCCACTTAAGACATAGCAGTAATTCTTATTACATTTTTTACATGCCATCCAATTAAGAGAACCGTGCAATTTGATTAAACCAGGGCCATTTGAATATCCGCAGCTTCGCCGCCATTGATTATCTATATAAAATGCTGAGAAATTGCCTTTATAGTCTGGAACATCTCTTTCTGATAAAACATTATCTACCAGAAGATCCCAGTTAAATGTAATCAGTGTATCAGTAGGTTTTAAGTTTTCTATCAGCTTTTTATGGTAAGGACATCTTTTACCATACAATATTTTATTAAGTGTCAGAAAAATCATCTCCAATAACTCTTTTCGGGCCATCTTCAACTCATTTTTGGATGTTTCTAAATCGAGCATAGTTAAAACTTCTTCAATATCCAATTCCTTTTCTTTTATATCTTCTTTTTTGAAGCAGTAATATTTCTCTAAGAAGTTAAATAAATTATGGAATCTTTGTCCTTCGATAGCATTTTTATCTATCAATTGCATAGCCTTTTTGAAAAAATCTCTGGCCGTTGGAGAACGAAGAGACACTTCAGACTTATCATATCCTGCTGATGCTCCAGCACCAAGAATATATACTTTATTCATCTTTCCTCCCTTGCTGTAGTATGACATCTGCACCTACATGATAATGGTTCATCTTTACAATTGGCTCCCATTCAAGATTAAACAGGGTTCCTTGCAATTCGAATCTGTCAATCAGCATTCCCAATTTTTTCTCCTTTTATTCCTTTCCATCAATCTTATTTTCCTAATACAACAAGGTATGTTCTTTAGTAGAAAATCCTACTAAAGACATACCTTCTCTTTTCTTCTTTCTATTATACCAACTATTCCCAATCTGTCAAGGGGAAATTAGTTTCGAAATTTCGGGTCTAACCGAAACGGCTTCCTCTTGCAAGTTTTGAGCAAGATCTCTAAATTTATCTCCTATTTGAGGTACTCCTTTTCTTATATAATTTTTATTGTTTTTATTTACCAAATAAATATCAAATTCATCATCAGGTTTATCCTTTATTTTTCTACTTACCACATCAATTATTGATTGGTTTGACCAATAATGTAAAGCGATAAGACGTTCAAAATTTTTAATATCTATTATTTGACATCGCTTAACAAATTGGTGGAAGCATTGACTACCCCTGTAGTTACTTTGCGTGTCTAAAATAACCTCTTGTCTATAGAATGGAGTATTTGCAAAAAAGAATCGCCGATATGTTACAACTAAACAATAACTGTTTTTAATTTTCGAACTAATCTTGGGGACATAGCCTTTCTTTACAGCTTCATTGAATTCAAAACACTGGACAACCGCATTACCAAGTTTTTTACCTTCATCAACTTTCAATCTATTTTCATCTATATAGGGAATCGCCTCCTCAATCCCCTTACATTCAATTAACAACATCTCATCTCTACTTATAACCACAAAATCAGGGCACTTACCTCGATGCTTTAACTCTTTCTCGGAAAACCATTTTATATTGTGTTTATTATTTATTATCCCCAAAAGTTCTGCGATATACGCTTGAAACCTCTTACCAAATCTTTCGGTGAATTTATAACCATATTTTTCCTTTAGGATGTGATACGGACCAAAACATAATCTATTGGTAAAAAAATGAGGCCACGGAGCAATATAAGAATCTGCATCAAGTTGTATAAGAGGATATTTTTCGAGCACTGGCGGGCTGAATCTTTCAAAAAGATCACCTCGTAAATCATGTTTGGAAACACGTTTACGGAATTCACAAAAGTCCGATTTTATATATTTAAGAAGGAAATTAATTTTCGGGGGACGCAATATCTCAAAATTTGATTTTTTGAACTTTTCTGGGAAAAAGAGTCTCGCTCTCAATGTTATGGCATAGATTAGCATACAACCCCGACAAAACTCATAAATTGATAATTTAACTAATTCCTGAAACATCCTATCATATTCAGTGTCCTTGAATAAATAAATTGTTCTACCTATTGCGTCAGGATCCACAATTTCTTGATATGGAGCTTGAGACCATTGAAACAACCATTTGATGATTACTGTTAATGAAATATTTCTCTTTTTAGCATAGTTAAATTGAGGAAACTTCATTGCATAATAAATTTTTGCTAATGAAAAAAGATCCTTTAAATAGAATTCTTTACGCTTCTCATGTGGATTTTCGTCAGCTAATATACTCAATTTAATCATATGATACATATCATGAAGAGTAGTTTTCCGCTGTTCCTGAAGATTTTTGTCAACCACCCACATTCTTTTAGCAATAGTACTTATTAACGACCTCGGCTTAAAACGCCTAATTCGTTTTTTAAGCTGATTAATCTGATCAAAATAAATATATCTTTCGGACGAACCGTCTGTCATATTCTGATTGAATCTTCTATCTTAATTTCTTTTGGTTATTCTCCTCAGAACGGATTTGTTCGTACACTTCCTTTAAAAGATGCTGTCCCACAATACGTTGGAATTCCTTATCATTCAAAAACTTCGCTGTGATCTCTTCGTTCTGTTCCATCCGATCGATAAAAAGTCCCTCCAGCGCTTTAAGGAAAACATAGCTGAAGTTCTCCATTGTATTAGCCAAAGCAGCCTGCCGTAGATCAGAATCGGCTGCTGCATCTTCGCGAATCGAATCGAAGAAGAGCTGATCTCCGGGCTTGAACTCCGTACCGAAACGCTCATTGAGGATGTCAATCAGTTTGGAGAGTTCTATCTTCTCTCCCCGCACCATACCTGTGCCCACCGATGTTGGTCCGTCAACCTTGTATTCCACACGTGGTTCCAAAACTATCGATCCTTCGCTGATCTTCTGGAGGCGATAATATTTGAGCGCCACTTCATCATCGAAGTTATACACTGGTCCGCGGTCACCTCTTGGAAGTTTTGTTAGTAGGAAGCGAATATAGGAGTACAGTTTCTCGAGGTCTGTATCTTGAAATGGAATCACTTGCGAAAGAAAAGCATATAGATTCCTGTAAGCAACCAGCACCTTCCGGAATTCTTCACGCCTTCCTTCATCAAGTTTGTTGTACCGGTTCACTGCTGGATCGATACAAACATTCATTCGCGCATGGTCGGAAGCTGTCTGGTTTCTCTTGGGTTTGTAAAATACCTTACAGAACTCTTCAATCTCAGTCTTGTAGTAGACCTGATATGCATCAAGTTTTGCCTGGAGATCGTAAAGCTGTTTTGGTTCCGCCCGCTCACCGATCAAGGTTCGTTCGTAATACGGCTGAAATGCCGACAAAATCTCTTCCGGCTCGTTGACGAAGTCCAATACGAACGTGTCTTCCTTACCAGGATGGATACGATTGAGGCGCGAAAGCGTCTGGACCGCCTGGATGCCTGAAAGACGTTTATCTACGTACATCGTGTGGAGAAGTGGCTGATCAAAACCGGTTTGATACTTCTCAGCCACAAGCAATACTTGATATTCATCCGTAGCAAACCGTTCAGGAAGCTCCTTCTCCCGGATACCGTTATTCATGCTGACTTCAGTATACTCCACATCTGGGATATCCGGGTCGATTACCGTACCGGAAAATGCCACCAGTGTCTTTATGCCCTTGTAGCCTTTCTCAGCAATGTACTTATCGAAGGCCTGTTTATAGCGCACGGCGTGTAGGCGGCTGGATGTGACTACCATAGCCTTGGCCCTACCACCGATTTTGTGCATAGTGAAATGTCGGAAATGCTCAACCATAACCTCGGTCTTCTGCGCGATATTATGCGGATGCAGGCTCATGAAACGAGCAAGAGCCCGGGCCGCCTTTCGCTTATCCACCTTCGGATCGTCTTCAATGGCCTTCACCAACCGATAATACGTTTTGTAAGTCGTGTAGTTTTGAAGAACATCAAGTATGAATCCCTCTTCAATAGCTTGCCGCATACTGTAGATATGGAAAGGTTGTGGCTTGCCGTCCGGTCCGGGGCGGCCGAATACTTCCAAGGTTTTGTACTTAGGTGTGGCGGTAAATGCAAAAAAACTAATATTAGGCTGCCGACCACGTTTTAGTATCGTTCTGATAACTTCTTCTTCGTGGTCGAGAGTACCTTTTTCCTCGGCAATCCTTCGTGCTTCTTCCCTAATGGCAGCACCTCCGAGCACGCCCTTCAATTCGACAGCCGTTTCTCCACCTTGTGAACTGTGGGCTTCATCGATAATCACGGCGTACTTTCGTTTCGGTAAATCCCCGATTTTTTCAGTCACGAAAGGGAATTTCTGGAGGGTGGTGACGATTATGGGAACTCCTGTAGCAAGAGCATGCGCAAGCTGAGCAGAGTCTTTGTCGATCTTCTGGACTACTCCTTGTTTATGCTCAAACTGGTATATGGTATTCTGAAGCTGCTGGTCGAGCACAACCCGGTCGGTCACCACGATAATCGAATCAAAAACCTTTTCGTCATGCTCGTCGTACAGACTCGCCAAGCGGTGGGCGAGCCACGCAATGGAATTGCTTTTCCCACTGCCCGCTGAATGCTGCACCAGATAATTATTGCCCGTACCCTCTTCGCGGGCCGCCCTAACCATCTTACGCACACAGTCGAGCTGATGGTAGCGAGGAAATATCATCACCTCACGCTTCACCCTCTTCCCACCAAGTCTCTTTTCTTCGATCTGGAGATGGATGAACCGCGCCAGAATATCGAGGAAACTATGACGTTCGAGCACTTCTTCCCAAAGGTAGGATGTTTTGTACCCACTAGGGTTATCCGGATTGCCCGCCCCGAAGTCGCGTCCCTTGTTAAAGGGAAGAAAATGTGTATTCCTACCCAAAAGGCGTGTGGTCATATAAACTTCATCCGTATCAACCACAAAGTGGACCAACGTTCGTTTTTTGAAGTGAAATATCAGGTCGTTCGGATCGCGGTTGTTCTTGTACTGAATAACACCATCCCGCCAAGTTTGGCCGGTCATGGGATTCTTAAGTTCTGCAGTTGCGACCGGGATGCCGTTGAGGCTCAAAACCACATCCAGCGTATTGCCGTACCGGTTTGAGTAACGGAGCTGGCGCGTGATAGTGAAACGGTTGGCGTCGTATAATTTCTGCGTATCCGGGTTGAGGCCGCTTGCCGGGGCAAAGTAGGCCACGCGAAACAGTTTTCCGAAGCACTTAAATCCGTGACGCAAAACGGACAGACACCCCTCATGCTCAGAGTTGAGTGCCCGGCATAGATCGTCAAGCAATGTCTCCTCGGCCTTGTCCTTTTGAAGTTTCTCGAGGTACACCCATTCTTTGGGCTGGGTCTCTCGGATGAAGGCAAGAACATCTTGCGGAAACAGCCCCCGCTCCAGATCGAACGCCTCGCGGTTACCTCTTTCGTAGCCGCCCACAGTTACGAGGTGATGTTCGATGGCAGATTCAAAAGCCTGTTCTGTGTACTTACCCGGCATTAACCTGAACCTCTCCACTCGAAACAGATCGCCAAATCCTTAAGCATAGAAAAGGTATCCTTGTAAGTTACATTGAAATGCGCGCAAACGTCTGGCAGCAGGATCCGGCTTCTTGATTGGGGCCGAGGTTGCTCATTCGTGATGACCGTCGCGTCGTGAACCATCGCATAGGCCACAAGCCAGCCATCCGCTTCAGTCGCGAACTTGGCCTTGGCTTGATCGGAATACTGCGCATTCCGCTGCACCCAGAGCATAATCATTTCATAATTTGATATTACGGCTTTGTCGTCCGTACCCTTGAAAAATTCGGACGGCAAGTCGCTTCTCACCCATTGAACAAGGTCCTCCGTAGGGCGTCCGCTCAACAGCTCTGTTCTGACCCTGTCGATACTGCAAACATTACCTTCACCATGATGATGAATCAGACTGTCCCAAAATCCGGGGCATATCGCAAAAGCGTAATAGCTGTTCTTTGCTGCAATAAATACGTCTGAATCCAACACGTAGGGGCAATTCATGCTCATGGCAGACTTACTCCTAAACGAGAGGCATATTCTTGAAAAGTGCCGCCTCGCAACCCAACCAGATCATAGGCTTCCTTGAAGCTCAATCGTCCCTCTTTTGCAGCACGGATAACGTGCAAGGCGAATCTTTCGCCGACGCGCAAGTTCTGATTGTTGTAAAAATCGCCCCCTCCTCCAGCAGGACGGCGCCAGTACTCCTGTTCTGTGTATTCTTGGTAGAACTCAAAAAAGGTTTTTCGCCCTACCAAGCGCAGGTCCATCGCTCGGCGACCGGCTACAATAGGGCTGACTTTGAAACGCCGGGCAATGGCCTCGAACGGCATGGCTTCGTGCCGGATTTCCCGCCAGTACTCTTTCAGCTCCCAAGCGGGGATCAGGAACTCGGCTGCCGCCCGATCACACCACGACTCAATCCTTTGCGACGGCCGGAATATCAGACCCGTATTGGTCAACGCGCTTTGTCCCAACCAGATATGCGCCAGTTCGTGTGCCAAGGTGAACATCTGTGCAGATTTCGCGTCAGCTCCATTAACAAAAATAAGAGGAGCGTACTCGTCGCTGAGGGCAAAACCGCGAAATTCCTCAACGTTCAACTTGCGGTGGGTGTTATTTCCCACAATACCATTGATAACCGCCATAATGCCCAGTTCTTCTACGGCTCGTCGCAGTTTTCCAACTGCTTCCGTCCATGTGGGGACTTGGGCAGCCCACTCTTTCTCAAATCCTATAACTCGCCGCATCTCCTGTCCTACTGCTTCTGGATCATCGCGCAGTCGAGCGCTCCCCACCAACTCCACTGGGTCCGCTCCGCACTCGATCAATTCCTCCCGAAGCCATGCTTGCCGCCGTTGCATCGCGTAGATCGTATCGAGAAGGTCCGGACTTGGGTACCTGAATCCCTCGTCCCGGATTGTGCGTAAGTCAGGAATCGGAATTCGTTCCTCTGGAGGTTCAGGAAGAAACAGGTAACCTAAAGGTACGCGGACAAAATTGGCGTAGGCCTCGAGCTGCTTGAGTGTTGGTTTGACATCACCGCTCTCCCACTGATCAATCTTAGGAAACCTTCTGCGCAGGCTGGCCATGCTCCGGCCTGCCCGCTCCCGTGCCCATCGTAAGAGTTCCGGTTTGACCTCAATGCGCCTCACGCCACCTCCTCTCGTACATCTATTTTACCCGTAACACAGGCGGAAATCAAGGCCGTTCGGTACTCACGGAGCAGTTCGATGGATTTCCTGATCTTCTCAATCAGTGCGTCAATCCGCGCTGTTTCCCGGTCCAGGAATGCGGCAATAGCGCGTTGTTCGTCAACAGGAGGCGCTACCAGATAAACTGCGCCCAATTTGTCTCGACTCAGCTCTTGAAAAGTCGAACCTTGTCCCCAAGATTCCAACTCTTGCCTTGCTGTTAGCAGCTGATAGTAAAAGAACCGCGTTTCATCCTTGGTGTGGAATACCAAACAACGGCATCCTTGATTCGTACATAGGGGTACGGCGGCAATTGCAAGGTGACCTATTGGGGCCCGTGTGGATAACACCAAGCTACCGGCTGGTGCAAGTGTTGTTCCACAACTATTGTAGCCATCTTCGGTAATCATCCTCCGAGTAGAAAACAATGTATCACCTTGTAAACTGCCTAAATCATCCGGAGTTGCCCATGGAATATCTCCATCCCAGTATGATGGCTCACCACTTTTGGGCGTTGAGCCGTTTAGAATTCTGAATACGCGTTTGAGGGTTTTTACCTCCCAATGCTCCGGAATCTCCCCCAGCCACTCGATGCCGGAGTCTTTCATTTTGACGTTGGGGTTGAGTCCTTTGGTGACGGCGTGGCTGATGCCAGCGGCGCGCTTCTCTTGCAATAGCTCAATCTGACGCTCTTTCTTTTCTATCAATACATCAATTCGCACCGTTTCCCGGTCGAGAAACGCGGCAATGGCACGTTGTTCGTCTACCGGTGGGAATAGGACGGGGATATGGTTCATTTTGTCCTGCGTCAACTTGTCCCTCGTTGTACCATCAATAAAGGCAGCGTAATCTGTCATATTCAACACGTGGACGAGATAACGTGGTTCAGTGCTCCGCAGAGCTCGAAGAACATGAATATGGTTGTTGACCCAAACCTTGCCGGTTACGAAAAAGGCTACATCTTTGAATCTCTCAAAAAAGGGGGCTCCATCTTCTCCCAACAAGACGAGCTTTTCGTCGAATAGCCAGTCGTTCAAATAGTCAACGATGCCATTTGCTCCCCAGTAAGGGTATTCTCCCTGCATTCGGCCTCGTTGCTCCGCATTGAGTGGAATACGACGACCGTCAAGACATCGGGTTACATACTTGAGTCGTTTTATCTCCCAATGTTCCGGAATCTCGCCCAGCCACTCGATGCCAGAGTCCTTGTATCGCGGATAGGGGCGATAGCGCCGGGCCGTGGTCTGAGTGCCATGCGCAACGGCGGGCCTCATTTCGTCACCCCTGTCTGCCGCGCTGCTTCGCTCTGCGGCCTGCCTGTCGGGCACACGGGCGCAGGCAGGTCCGCGAGCATGTCGGCAATTCCCACAGGCTCGCCCAGCGGCTCTCCTGCTATGAACCACCGCACCGTTCCTTGGCCTTTGTTGTTGACATCCAGGATCAGAAAGACGCCGACCTTATAACGGTATTCGCCGCGCGGATCAGTGAAGCCTTGCAGCTTATTAATGTCCCTTTCGTTGTCGGCGGAGCAATTCCTGGCGTTCGACTTCTTTACTTCGATGACCAACAGATTGTTGTCCTGAACTCCTCGCTTGTGGATGATAATATCCGGGTAAACGGTAACCGCATCCAGGTCATCGGAACGGCAGTCCGTTGGGCCAACGGGGAGACGCTTCGTCTCGTTGCCTTGTCGGTTGTACTCACAATCCACATTATAATCCGGGAAGGCTTCGTGGAGATGTTCTGCGAGACAATGCGTGATCGATCGCTCGTTGACGTTGAGGCCGAGCAGATCGCCGTCCTTACTCAGGAAACCCACGAGGGCGGAACGGAAGCGATCACGAACCTCAGGTGGAACGCCGCCGTTCATTCCGTCACCTCCGCGAGCATGTCCGCGATTTCCTGCTCAATCTTCTTCAAGTCGGCTTCGATTTCCTCCAGTGGTCGCGGAGGCGTATACTTGTAGAAGTAGCGGTTGAAGTTAATCTCGTAGCCTATTCTTGTCTTGCTGTGATCGATCCAGGCGTCGGGAACATGTGGCAAGACTTCCCGTTCAAAATAAGCCTGCACATCTTCCTTCAGCGGCACGTTCTCGTAATCGCGCAATTCTGGATCAGGATCGGGATTGCCCTTGGAATCAGTGCAGATGTCCGCCGTTTCATCCCGCTCCGCCAGCGCCATAAGTATGGCCTTGAAAAGGGACGCTGGGACTTTGATGCTCGCTTTCCTGAACGCCTCTTTCAACATCTTCACAAAACGATCGCGGTTCTTGACCACACCCATCCCACTCAAGTCGTTAAGTGCCGATAGGATCGCTTCCTGAAGTCTCTTCCCTTCAGCTATCTCGGATTCGGCCTTCTTTTTATCCTTGCGCTTCTTACTCGTTGCCAGGTTCAGGAATTGTCTGGTTTCACGTACGCGCGCAAGTCGTTCGTCTGTAACAGTGAAATTCAACTTCAAAGGTCGCTCTACCGTGATACGCCGGTAGCCGAAGTCCTCGTTATCGAATATCTTGACATACTCTTTTTCCCTAAACTCGCCGTAGAGGCGGGTGATTTCTTCTCGTTGGTCTTCGCATATCTCGTGGCGCTTCTGGCCCAAACTCTTGCGCATTTTCTTGAAGAAAGTCCTGGCATCCACAAGTTGAACTTTGCCTCTGCGCTTCCTTTCCTTCCGGTTCGTAACAATCCAGAGGTAGGTATAGATGCCGGTATTATAGAAAAGCTGGTCGGGCAGGGCGACAATGCCTTCCAGCCAGTCGTTTTCGATAATCCAGCGACGGATTTCACTCTCGCCAGAGCCTGCACCGCCGGTAAACAAAGGAGACCCGTTGAAAACTATGGCAAGGCGCGTGCCACCTTCTTTGGGATCCTTCATCTTACTGATCATATGTTGCAGAAAAAGCAAGGACCCATCGTTGATGCGCGGCAGTCCCGCGCCGAAGCGGCCTCCGAAGCCCTGTTCCTCATGTTCCCGCTTGATAAAATCAGCCTCAGGTTTCCACTCCACACCGAAAGGTGGATTAGCCAACATATAATCAAACTTTTTATCATGGAAACGGTCTTCCGTGAAACTATCCCCAAAAGCGATGTGATCAATATTATAACCCTTGATCAGCATGTCCGAGCCGCAAATAGCATAGGCCTGCGGGTTGAAATCCTGTCCAAAGACCTCGAGACGTGCGTCAGGGTTAAGCTCGCGTACATAGCTTTCAGCAACAGAAAGCATCCCTCCGGTGCCGCAGGCAGGGTCATAAAGAGTTTTAATGATGCGTTTCGTGGTGAGAATATCGGTGTCAGGGAGAAACAGAAGGTCAACCATTAGCCGGATAACTTCGCGCGGCGTGAAATGGTCGCCCGCTTCTTCGTTACTAGCTTCGTTGAAACGCCTGACAAGTTCCTCAAAGATATAGCCCATCTCTCGGTTGGACACTCTGTCCGGGTGGAGATCTATTTCGCAGAACTTTGATACGAGAAGATACAACCGATTGGCTTTGTCGAGTTTGGCAATGTGTTCCTCAAAGCCGAAGTGCTCGATGATCTCGCGGGCACGACTGGAGAAACCTTTGATGTAGTTCGTAAGATTGGCTGCGATGTTGTTGGGATCACCTTTCAGCTTTTCGAATGTAAAGCGACTCGTGTTGTAAAATGGTACACCGGATACCCGACAAAGGATGGGTTCCACGTTTTTAAGCTTGGAGTCTTGCAGCTTCCTGAGCTTGTTCAATACTTTTTCCTTGGTCGGTTCCAACACGCAGTCAAGCCGCCGAAGGGCTGTCATCGGAAGCATGACATCCTTGTATTGATTCGGCCGATATGGCCCGCGCAGGAGATCTGCAACAGACCAGATGAAACTAACCTTTTCACCGAAGTTATTCACGGTCTCCCTTCTTTTCTAGCTTCCCGCACAGTCCTTTGAAATACACTGAATTTAAAAAATCCAACATTTCATCAGCTACATCCCACAATCTTTTTTCAACTTCAGCTATATGATTTTTTGTCATTAACCATCCTCCTTTTCCCTATCGTACTCCAAGCACCACCTTAATAAATTTACACTTTTTTAACATTATGTCAACTGTTTTCAATTTTCATATCTTACAAAAAAAAAGGTATGGCTTCAGCAGACGTGCTGCTGAAGTTCATACCTTCTCTTTTCTTCTCTTTATTATACCAACTATTCCCCACCTGTCAAGGGGAAATTAGTTTCGAAATTTCAGGGGTAAGGCCACTAATGTCACTCCGTCATTCTGGTAATTACCAGAATGACGGATTGTGGTCGTGTTGTAAAGATCCGACTTCGTGGTTTTTTTAAAATAACGTTGACAACTTATAAATTTTAATTATAGTAAATTATTATGCAGCTTTTGAGAGAATTAAATTGTTATATAAAAAATTCCCACAGTAATGTTGTCCTAAACATAAAATCTGCTGCTGTTTTATGCATAATAATTAGTTTGTCATTCATATCATGCGCGACGCCAATAGCGTTGAAACCGAAAACGCCGTATGCTGCTCAATATTTAAAAAAAGCTAAAAGACACCCAACTGAATATATGATTCCCCGCTCCAAAGACTATCTTGTCTGGGGAAGGGCTCAGAGTTTTGTTGCCAAATACGGTGACATGAAATTACAGATAATTTCAGATTTTGTTATTGATACCTACAACCCAACTATGGGTAATCTTGGATTCAGAATAATTAAAACACCGGTGGGAGATAGTTTACAAATAACCGTGCAGTGCGTGGCAGGGGGAACCGAACTGATGCCGGTTGCGGTTGACTATTCTCATTTATGCGCATACTACCTGAGAAGTGGAATCGAACCACCTTTTGATGAATATGAAAAAATAGAGTGCAGACCTTCTCCGTTTCCTGCATTAGCTATTTTATCCGGTATCGGAATTATTGTTTATCTACTTATCGCCGCCTCAATTTATTGATTTGACATTAAAGCACGCTATCTACTATGGTATACTTTTATCACTCCCAAACTCAAAAAAAGCGTTAATCGCTCTTTCAATAGTGTTTATTTTATACGTTAAATCCCAGTTGCAATATGTAATAAGAAGATAATATCTTCTAAAAACAGCTACAAGTTCATCAATGCATTTATGGCCCTCTTTGAACTTCGGTATATTTTTTCTAAAACATCTCTGATTATAGGCATGGTGTCCAATGTATTTATGTCTGAATTTTACTAACGGTTTGGAGACTTCATTAATGCGTTGAAGATCTTTCGTTACAATCTCAGAATCAATATACTCACCGCTACCAGCCCACTCTGTAAATTCTTCATTAAGACGGCGCTTTTCACATGCCCTTGTAAAATCACTTTCATTTTTTAAATTTAAACGCGTATAAGCACGCCTCGAAATTAATTCAGGATTCTGTTTTATCTTATTCAGTAGTCGTAATAAAGAAATTACATCATTCCTGTTGTCAATAAGACGATAAATACCCGCAACTATTGATGCGCTGTAGGTTACACCAAGATACCAATAAAAAGTACTTCTTTGAGGATATCTTTTTGAATTTGTGAAAATCTTGCCTAATGTTTTATAAATGGCTTTTAATCTCAGTAAATATTCAATTTCTGGTCTTATATGGTTTTCTAGCCATCTCTTCCATTTTCTTTTTATATGTGACTTTCGTTTATTTTTATGTCTATTTCTATTCCTCACTTTTTTGAATCTGGTTTTCGGCTGGTGTGGGTGATGATTTTTTCACAGGTGACGCGGGAATTATCTTCATATCTTTCCTTTCCATCTTTTCAAGCTCTTTTTGCTTCCGGAGTTAAACCCTCTTCTAGCCATTTTCCCCAGTAAAACTCAGCGCTGTAGTTGTGGTCTATGGATTCCAACTGTGTTAATCAGAATTTACTCTCAAATTTGCCTAACATTTTTTATTAAATCCAATATTCTTCTAACTTCTTCTAATTTCCTTTTATATGTGTTTGGTATTTGGTAATGAAAGAGTAAGAAGTCGTCAGAACTCAGAACCTTCCATGACATTAGATATGATAACACATCTACAATGATAATACCAGGCGTTAAATTGGTAGAATCTACTAAGAAAGGTTTTTCGAATAAAAAATAATCCCTTTGTTTAAAAATTTCATTAATTTCTAAGAACAATTCATTCTCCTTTACATCATTACGTTTGTCCATATAAAGTGCAATTAATCTTTTGTCTCCTTTTCTAGAACTTGGTTTAGGTAAGTTTCTTCCAATAGACTTTAGTAATAAAATATAATTATCTTTGATTTTCCCTTTAAAATTATAAGCAAAATAAAACGTATAGCGTGCATTCTTTTTAGCTTTTGAACTCTTAGCTATTTTATAGATAAAAGTTATACGCTTCTCTACAGGTACAGAAGAATCTCCTTTTTTAGAAAATATATATCTACCTTTAAATTCAATTTTAGAAGTCCATTTCAGTTCAGAAAAAGCCTTTTGAAAACTTTCTTTAAATTTTATATAATTTTTTGTATCAATTAAAATTGCTCCTACACCTAAAAAGTTTCGTTCTTTCTGAGGTATAGTAACTTCATCTATAAATAGAAACTTCATACTTAAACCTCTTTAAATTTATTCCTTCGCTCATTTTCATCTCTCCAAACCTTCATATATTGTTTTCACCCCCGGATTAAGTTTTAACCGGTAGAAATTGTCATTGAATTTTTTATCATTCTCAAACTCGTTGAAACCCCTTTTAGTCCTTTGTAAAACCTTCTTCCTATGTTATTCGATTCGGTCCCAGCCAATGTCAACAGCACCGGACATAATCTCTGGAATTTTCTTTATGGGTAAACCAACCTCAATTAATCGCCTGCAAACCATAATAATTCTTACCTCTTCTTAAATTTTGATGTGTATTTATTGAAAAAGTGTTTTGCTAGAGCTTTTGTATTCATTTTTTCATACATGTCTATTTTTTTATCTATTCTTTTATCTCTTGGAACATCAATTATCATATGAAGTACATTTTTGAATCTGGATGCTGGACCTTCGCTGTCAAGTCGTCCTATAATAATAAGATCGTTATCAAGTGCATCCATCAACGAAGAAATATTTTGTGAATTCCAAGATTTTATCATTTGTTTGTTATAGTACTCTGCTCCCCAAGAGCATCCATATTGATTGCCAATATATGAAAGAAATACAGCTCGAGTACATTGGTCTATTGCCGAGGAAGGAATAACGTCGCCCAACTCATAAAGTTCTTTAGCGTATCTAGGTTCATTGTGGAAATTATCTATGCCTTGACACGCTTCATATAATTTTTCAGCTGCACTTGTGAAGATTGCTACACGAATAGATTCGGGTACAAATTTAAATCCATCAACTTTTTTGATAAATATTAAAGCTTGTTTATTCGCCATAGAATCTGCTTCGGTCCTTAATTTGGCTATTACCCTTCCAATCCTTGATTTTGTACTTGAATCTGCAAGTTCCCATAAAACAGGAGCCAATGTTAATATGTTATTGATATAGATGTGGTTAGATTTTTCTTTAATAAAGTCGTCGAAAAGTCTATTGAGTGTAATATTTACTATCTTAGATGATTGTTCACGATAAGTTGCCTCAAATTCAGATATACTAGAAGATACATCTTCTGTTTGGAGTTTCTTTAACAAGTTTTTTAAATTTATACCTGGGGAGGGAACTTGATGAGCTAAAACATACTTAATACAATTTTTGATTATATTTAGCGCTTCGATTGGATCGAGTAGAGCGTCAAATTGATGTGCTAAAGAATAGTGGTTTCGTATTTCTCTCGCCTTATGCAAAAAAAACCATGCTTCTTCTGAAATAATGCCGAGTTCGAAACAATGATCAATTAAATTTTTATCATCAAGAATATTTATTAAGTCTCTTTCATCGTGAATTTCCTTCTTAATTATTGCTTCCAAGTGTTCTTTGCCATATGCCATTACTTTGGTACGCAAATCTGCCATAGCTCTATTCCAAAAGTAAAGACAAGCTGAGTCATAGGCTTCAATCTGCCATACATCCAAGGCTTTTTCTATCCAAGGACCATGACATTCTTTACGAATTGCCCTTTTAATAGTGGCGGGTTCTATTTTTGAATGAGAAAGCTTTTTCAACGCAAGTAAACGATCTTTTTGGGCTGGATCATCAATTGGTGTTGCAGGCAAAATTTCTCCTTTGTTCACAGCTCAAAACCTCCTTCAATCTAAAATATATTTGATGCAAATCTATAGGTTTATACATGTTCTCGATCATCTCTTCTACTTCTTCTTGCTTCTCGAAAAAGGAAGCGATTTTAGTTTTGCTCTTAAATTTTTCTTCAAAAGCGATACTATCTCTTTTCATCTTTCCTCCCTTGCTGTAGTACAACATCTTGAACTGCACCTACATGATAATGATTTATATCTACAATTGGTTCCCATTCAAGATTAAACAGGGTTCCTTGCAATTCGAATCTGTTAATCAGCATTCCAATTTTTTTTCTCCTTTTATTCCTTTCCATCAATCTTATTTTCCTATACAACAAGGTATGTTCTTCAGTAGAAAATTCTACTAAAGACATACCTTCTCTTTTTCTTCTCACAATTATACACATTATTTTCAATTTGTCAAGGGGAAATTAGTCTCTAATTTCTAGGTCTAACCCTTCTTTTATCTATTTAATTAAGGATTTGTTTCGAAGAATCCGCTCAAAAAACGGTTATTTAATAATTTGTGACATTTTATGTCAAATTAGTGACATAAAATGTCACAAGCGCAAACCATTGTGCTGCTTCATTTTGCTCAATTTTAGCAATGAAATTGTGGATAACCTACTGACAAAAATGTCAATAAAATTTTACAAAATCCCGAAATTTCAAGACTTTACACCTGGCACGGATTTTGCTTATTAATATGGGTATGAAACGGCGCAAATTTTATACTTATATTATTAAACTAATCTTTTACGTTTATAATGTTCGGTATCTCTTAAGATGCTTAATCCGAAGACTGATGGTTTAGGAAAATATTGGCAAGAGATTTACTAAAACTACAGATAATTGCCGCCTGTACGCATGGTTTTGCTAAATCTTCCAGGAAATTGTTTATTGCGGATAAGAGATTATTTATATAGATGAACTTTATTTCATTCGGATTTTTCTGTAAGCTCCGCAATCTATCGCTTTCATAACTAAAAATTTCGTATTTTAACAACAATTGATGACCAACTAATCCGGCCGTCTCTGAAACCTCAAAATTACTGATGCGTATTTCATTTTTAATAACCGAGAAAGATGGGAGAACTTCGTACCAGGCATTTTGTAACAAATTTAAAAATCGATTTTCTTTAATACCCAATAAATGTAAATTACTCACAATGAATTCAAGATCAAGCTGGATTCTATCAATAAATTTTAAAATCAAAGTTTTATCAAGAGACATTGATTTCATGCTACCTTATTTAAGAAGCTCCCAGGGTTCTAAACCAAAAGCCTTGGCAATCCGCTCTATATTAATTAAACTGACGTTACGCTCGCTGCGTTCAATACTACCAATATAAGTTCGATGTAAACCCGCATTCTTCGCTAACGTCTCTTGAGACCACCCTTTTTTTCTCCGTAATTCCTTCACCTTTACACCGAACTTTTTAAGTATGGTTATATCGCGCACATACGATTTTATCATTTCTTTCAGTTTTTTCAATGAGACTATAAGTAGCATTTTGATATCTTTCTTCTTGACTTTTAATTTATTCTGGATACTATAATCATGAAAAGAGAAGGTATGTTTGTTCTATAGTTCTATTTTCGAGCTATAGAGCAGATGTATCTTTTTTGTTTATTAAAAAACAACAAAAGGAGGTATATGGATTCAACATCAAGCAGTGACATAATTTTAATCATAATAGGCTTTGTTGGCTTATCGATTATGATAATCGTTAAATATCTAATAGATAAAAAGAGAGCAATGATCGAATCAAAAGAAGTGGGAAACGTAATAACAAAGGCATTAACAGAACTCCAAAAAACACCGCAGGATGTTTTAGAGATAATGTACCGTAATGTTGCAGAATTAAAAGGATACTATACAACGAATAAACAACAGGCAAAAAATGCATACAACTCTGCATTATTTGTATGTTTTCTTGGATTTACGATTTTTATAATAGGAGTAGCAATTAACTACCTTTCGCCGGCTAAAAAAACGATTATTCCCTACGCAACACTTGCTGGAGCAATCGTTGAAGTTATTTCAGGACTATTCTTCTGGTTATACAGTCAGACTGTTAAGCAAATAAATACTTTCCATGATAAATTAATAGAAACTCAACGCTACCTTGCAGCAATTCAAATAGCAAAAAGTATCTCAGATGAAAATCGCGATAAGGTTTACGCTAATATTGTAGATAAACTAATGAAAGCGAAAAAGTAATGGCTTGTGGAAAAAAGAGTTGCCGGAGGCAATTTAAATGAAGATGAAGCTTATCTATGCACCCGTTATCCACTGTACGGAATATAAATTTCTATTACACCCATAATCCAGCATAAGATTTAATCAAATCCCACCATTCTGATGGCGTAAGAATCTTAATTGGCAGAGATTTAAGGTAGTCACGATATTTTAAAATTGTTCTCCAATCCCTGGTACAGAAACAATCGCATCTATATACAACAGCATCACATATAAGAATACGGTCTTCGATGTCGGGCAGTATATTTAAAATGCCAGATGATAAAAGCTTAATTCTAGCATGTTCAGCTTCGAGGAAGGACGGTAAATCATCATTTTGATCCAGTATGTTAAGCCAACAATGCCAAACATCCATAAACCAATTTTCAAGATAATACTTTTTTGTAGCATCTTGAGTTTCTATTATCTCTTTATAAGTGAAAGGAGATATTGCTAATTGCCATGACGCTCTCTTTCCAGTAAGAAAGATATTATAGAATGCCTCAATATCATTTATAATCCTTTTACTCAATGTTGTAGGTGAAGACATACCATCAAATATATGTTCACCATATTCCAGAATAAAATTTAAAGAAGATGTATCTAAAAAAACTCGTCCAGGAATTTCTTCAAATTTCATTCAATTCTCCTCCATATGACATATATCGAACAAGGCTTTCTGACGCCGAAGGTGTCCCGCAGGGTCACGGCGAATGCCGTGAACAGAAAGCCTAAGTTAAGTGCAGCGCAGCATACTTCAAATACTATGTGCTTTATCTGTAAATAGATTCAAAGGTGTTGATTTTAACCTCTTTCTTGCAACATCATAATATGCTTTATCAATTTCAAATCCTATAAAACGTCTTTGCATTTCTAGTGCTGCTACTCCTGTAGAACCTACTCCCATAAAAGGATCAAAAACTATGTCATTTTCATCGGTTGAAATTCTGATAATATGTTTTAATAGTTTAACAGGCTTTTGAGTAGGATGTTTGGGATTTTTAACCCTTTCAGCCCCCATACATATAGGGGTTTCAATAAAATTATGCATTTCTTTTTGAGATATAAAATTCCACTTATGCTTCTTATTCCAAAGTGCAACAATTAATTCGCAACTATTCAAAAAACCTGCCTTAAATATTTTAGGTGCAGGATTTGTTTTATGCCAGACCATAAATTGAAAAGTATCGAATTCTGAGTCGAAAGCATCATGCCATTTGCCAATTAGATTATAACTTGTAAATGCAAAAATATTTCCGTGGGGTTTAATAATTCTTTTAAAATCATCTACCCACTCAGAAGGATTAAATTCTACTTTATCCCATAAAGCTAAATCATTATTGATATCTTTTCGCCATTTTAATTTGATATTGCCTGTAGAGTAGGGACTTAAATTATAGGGAGGATCTGTTAGAATAAGATCAATACTACTATCTGGTATTGCTTTTATTAGTTTTCTACTGTCTCCTAATATTGTTTTATAAAATTTAATATCATCTATATCAATTTTTTTTATTTTATTCATCCTAAATATTTCCTTTTGATTGAATTTAATGCTTTTCTAATAAAATGTGCATTTTTTTCATATTCAGTTAAAACTATTTTATATCCTTTTTTAGATTTACAAATAAAATTCCAAAAATCTTTTCCAATAAGAAGTTCTTCTTCGGCGAAAAATTGTTTTACTCTTTGCTGATTCCAGGGTTTTCCTTCACCATATCGATTATAGGCAGTGGCAAAATACAATTTTATTTTTTTACCTTCTTGTAAAGTATTTGATAGAATAGCAAATTGCTCCAATAAAGCTTCCTTCTCAGAACGTGCCTTTTTATTATCTAAATCACCACCAATTTTCAATTCAATTAAATAATGTGTATCCGTATCGCTATCTATTAAGTAATAATCACTTTCATGTCTTTTAGTTAAAAGAGTTCCTTTTTCTGGTCTCTTTCTTAAACTTTGATAATCATTAATAGAAGGCTTTTTTTCATGTCGTTTGTATTTTTCTAAAAGACCAGCAATAAAATTTGTTTGATTGTTACTTAAGGGACCAGAAACTTTTCTGAACACTTTAAAATTTAATTCAGCAATTTGAATGGCCATCTTTTCCAGCATATTTCCAAGCGAACTATCTAAAGACCTTACAAGAGCAGTATAATATCTGATCTCATCACCTAAAGCTTTGATAAATACATTATGGATTTTCATGTTAATTGTTCCATCTGGATTGTCATATTCTCCTTCGTGCCGGGCCTGAAATCCCTCTGCATATGCTTGAACATGTGCTTTAACTATTTCCCTAATAGCTTCTTCAATTGATATAGATTTCATACTATTATATCTTTCCTGATTATTCAATTTTTCTCCCCTTTAAATATCCCTTTATTGTAATTTTATTAATTTGATCTTTAGATGCTGCCATAAATATTTTTCCTCTTTTCTTTTTATTATGCTAAAAAATGTAAAAAAGTCAAGATTTTCCTGCAAAGGGCGGAGGGGGAAGGGCATAGGGAGTGGTGCTGGATGAAAGATCACCCCCACCTTAATCCTCCCCCCTCAAGGGGGAGGAGGAAAGGGGTAAGGGCAAAGGGCGGAGGGCATAGGGAAAGGGAGAAATGGAGAAAGGGGGAAACGGAGAAACGGGGAAAGAGAGGGAGATTCTTCGCTTCGCTCAGAATGACAAGGAGAGAGGGATTACATTAAGCCTTCGACTTCTCCCCTGAGCGGTGCTTCGACAACGAAAGAAACTTTTATCGTATATTCTTTATCCGGACTGATTGAGGTTTCCCAGTGATAAATACCCAGTTCTTTTTCTTTGTCTTTGGTCGGTCTGGGCTCGAATTTAATCTCTTCCACTTTAATCTCAGGATTTTGAGGAACCGGCACAAAGTCGATAATCTTGCATTTAATTTCTTTCTTATGGAAGTTCTTAATCTTGTTCTCATAGAGAAATTCGTATTTTGTATTCTTCTTGACCAGACCGCCTTTTGACACCTTAGATTTCTTGAGTTCCCGCTTCACCTCAACCCGTTCATCAATGCCGAAAGAAAGGGTCTCTTCCTGGCTCGGTGCAATGAGCGGCAGACAGATATTGCCGGTGAAGTCATCACCCACATAGGTACCACCGCTGCCCGCGAGAAAGAGATAGTCAGTATTGTTCTTGAACTTTCCAGTAAGATAAGCGAGTTCACTCTGGCGCGGTATGATGAGATATTGAAACTCGGCGTCGAATGACGCATCAATAATCTTGAGTTTACGCTCGGGTTCACCGCTCTTGAGCGTATGTCTGCCTGGTAATCGATAGATAATAGATACCCCTGATTCGACCGCCACTGTCTCTGGTGCGCCGACGAGTTCTTCATCATAGACCTCTGGCTCTGCGGCAGCCTCCCTCAATGCCTCTGTCTTGGCAACCCTTTGCGGAGCCGGCTGATAAAAGTCGATATACCAGGGATACGGCTCAGGCGCGGCGCCGCCGTAAGCGGGTTTTGCAGTGGAAAGGTTCAATTCAACATCATTCCAGTCTTCACCGGTCCGCTGACTGATCTTGCTGAAGTATGATAACTCAATCGTGGACTGCGAAGGTTTTGCCCGCAATTCATAATAGGTCTCCCAGCTTGCACCATAAAGAATATATCTGAGTTCAATGGTATATTTTTTCTCTTTATCCGGATGCACATCAAAGATTATTGATTTCCGATTCTGGATATAGGAACGGACGTCGTTCAGCTCCGCTCTCAGGGCGTCGAGCTTCTTTTTCAGTTCTTTCCGCGCTTGTTCAATCTCAAAAATCCTCTTTTTCGTCTGAATCAGCTCTTCTGAGATAAACCGCAGACCTTCACGCCAGGAATCTGGTGATATCTTTGCAGACATTATCTCTTTGGAAAGGATGTCGCGCTGGTTCACTGAAATTGAGTTCAAAAACTTCTCTTTTTCCTGCTGGACAACGGTCTCGTCTGACAGGGCACGGTCTTCAACCTCCAGTTTTTTAATGCGGGTCTCCAGTTCTTTAACCCGGGGATGCGGAACCCTGATATAACCCGGTTTGACCATAACTTCACCGATCTTCAAATCTTTTGCTTTTATTCTAACTGACTGCTCTTCAAGCGCACCCGGTAAATCCAGAAACGCCACCTCAACCGACTCCTTGAGTTTGAGCTCGGCAATTCTGGTCACCATCACGCGGTCAGAATAGATGGTCACTGAATCGATCTTTGATTTTGCCTCAACCCTTTTCATAAAACCTCCTGTATTACTTCATCAACCTCGAGCAATCCCGGTCTCCCGGGTCAACAGAAATAGAAATAACGCCCCAGGGCGGATTGGTTTTTTTAAAATTAATAACTGTTATAACTTTACACTTTTTGTAGATAATGTCAAGGGAATGGGCATAGGGCGAAGAGCAAAGGGAGCGGGGTTGGATGAAAGATCACCCCCACCTTAATCCTCCCCCCTCAAGGGGGAGGAGGAGCGGAGAATGGGTGAATGGGAGCGGTGTTGGATGAAAGATCACCCCCACCTTAATCCTCCCCCATCAAGGGGGAGGAGAAGAGGGGAAAGGGCGGGGAGCGGGGGAAACGGAGACGGGGAGAATGGGAGAAACGGCTATTGACTTTTTTGTTGATTAAGATATAATGCCAGTATGAAGAATATCAAGTTTTGTTTAATTGCGCTTTTTATACTGACACTGAGTCCGCTGCAGGCGAATCAGACACGGATGTCGACACTGATGACCGGTATTTTCATCGACGACATAACCAATATCAATATCTTTCCGCATCAGCTGATAAAGTACAGAAATTCTCTGTATGCCGATGTTACTGAAACACTCCAGAATTACGGCATCATGCTCAGTCCGGAAACAAAGTACGGAGCCTTTGGCTGCTGGCAGAATATCGAAGAGAACCAGGGATTCAATATCGGATATGCGGTGAATATCGCACGATTCGACATCGGCATAGCCGGCTCACCGATCAAGGATCACACGAACTTCGGCGTGGGCCTGGGACGCACCTATTTCAACCGACGTTTCGACCTCTCTTTTGTCCTGTACAATGAACCGAATACAACCCGCTACACATTCAATCTGCGTCTCTCCCGAAGAAAGGGTGACTTCATCATCATCCCCGCTTACTCGCTCAATTATGTCAGCAATGACGAGGACCTCGATACCCACAAATTCGGCCTGATGTTCAAACGGCTCATCCTCAATGAAGGATTCGTCTATCTTGCCGGTGAATATGAACTGATAAACAACAGTGAAATAAACGACCTGCTCCACATATATTCGGGTCTGGAACTGCCCATAGGCAAACATATTGTCCTGCTCTGCGGTATAAAAGAGACCATGACCTATAAATTTGAATCACCTGAGTGGCGGATCGAACCCGGCATCAGCCTGCGCATCAGGGAATTCAGTTTTGATTTTCAAATCAACAGCGAAAGATTCTTTGATGACGACGTGAATCTCTTGAAGTCTGTGGGATTTGATTTAGACTTCAGCAAGTTTTAAGGGGGTCTAAGGCTTCCTGACAGAATTCTTTGCCTTGCAAAAAATTCTGTCAGGAAAAAGGGGGTTTTACCCCCCTTGGGGGTGTAGCTCAGTTGGGAGAGCAGTGCGTTTGCAACGCACAGGTCAGCGGTTCGAATCCGCTCACCTCCATTATTTTTTTGCAGGGTGATGTTATTTTCTAATCTGTTTGAGTACCCTTAAAAAATTACCGCTGAAAATCCTGTTGATATCTGTTTCTTTATAACCTTTTTCCTGAAGTTCTTTTTTTAAATTCTTGAGTCCTGCCGGCTCTTTAATCACGGCGTCGTTGATCCCGTCGAAATCACTGCCGATCGCCGCAATCTCAATCCCGAACTTCTCCACAAGATAGTTGATGTGGTCGGCAATCCCATAATCACCCAGATGGTGTTTTGAAAAGTTGACGCCGATGACTCCTGCCTTTTGCTTGATCGCCGCTATTGCACGGTCGTCGATATTACGCAGAAATGAGGGATTGAGCGCACGCACACAGGAGTGTGAAGCGATAATCAGGTTCTCCGTGTTTTCGCAGATGTCGAGGACCGTCTTTGTCGAGGCGTGGGACACATCGATTATCACATCGTATTGTCCCAGTCTCTTCAAGAATTCACGCCCCTTTCTGGTCAACCCTTTTTTATCCGCCTCCAGCGCCGAGTGCGCAAGTTTATTCGAGTTGTTCCAGGTTATTGTAAAGACCCGCACACCCAGATTATAGAGCGACTCAATCTGCTCAAAGGTATTGTCAAAGATGTGACCGCCCTCGACCCCGAGGATGAGATTCACCTTTTTACGGTCGAGTTCTTCAGATGACGTGACTTTATGGAGCACAGGATGTTCATTGAGATAGGCAAGGGTCGAGCCGAGCAATCTGATCGCCTCGACAAAAGGAAAACGCTCGCCGGGCATAATAAAATGGGCGAACACCGCACCGAGATAATCCTGTCGGTGCAGGTCTTCAGGAACGATGTGATTAAATCTTCTCTTTAAAATGTTGTGGGGTGTATCACAATGGAGGTCAAAGACCAATGACATAATATCACCTTTCTTTATTTTTTTTATCGATTAACAGAGAATCGAATACCACGCCGGCAGTATCAACCGCATAAAATTCCAGGCGGTCATCCTTTATATCAATAACACAGAAATGGTATTTATTGGTTGAGGCTGCAGTCCAGGAACTGTTCGAAACTCCATAAAGCGGTGCTCCGCCGCCGCCGGTGACGACATAGACCACGCCGTTTATCGGCCTGGTGCGTTCATAACTATGGTCATGACCATTAAAGACCAGATCAACATTATACTTTTCAAAAATCACACACCACTTCTCCCTCACCTTTAACCGGCTGCCGTGACTGCCTGATGAATACGGCGGCCTATGAAAGACCGCAAAGGTCCAGTCAATCAGTGTATCCTGAGCAGTCTCTTCAAGATTCTTCACGAGCCACTCGTATTGTTCGCCGTAAATATCAGTCTCGGTATTGAGAACAAAAATCCGCGCATTACCATAATCAACCCGATAATAGTCTTCTTTGCCGGGCAATGCAAAGGCACTGTCGTAAAACCAGAAGGGATACTCATGATTACCGATCGCCGGGATAAATTGTTTGCAACTTATAACCGTATCTTCAATATTAAAAAATGTACACCAGTCTGTGGTATCACCGCCTTCATTAACCAGGTCACCGGTATGCACGAGAAAATCAAAATCATAATTACTGATCTGATTGATTACGGCATGGTGTGCCTGAGAATCACTGCGTGTATCACCGAATGCAATAAAAGTGAATGTATCCGCATTCTTCGGAAAGGTGCGGAATGTATACAGGTCACTGTCCGGTAATACCCGATAAAAATATCGTGTGCCCGGTTCAAGACCGCTCAATTCAATATGGTGGAAATGAACAAGCCGATCACTGACAAGAGTATCTTTGAGTGTGGAATCAACGCCGTAGGCAAGCACACTCGACTCAGGAAGTGCACTGATCCAGTTTATGTATATCGAGGTCTCCGGAACATCAGCGGGTGTCAGATACGGCCGGGAATCAAAGAGCCCGTAAGCACCCACTCCCTGCACGACAAGCAGGAACATAAATAAAAATTTTGAATTTCTGTTATTTAAAAAATTTCCATTCTGCATTTTTCAACCTCTGTTCAACCCACGATTATCTTATAAAGGATAAAGAGCAGCACGACCATCACGATAATGCCGATACCCACAAAGCGGAACGGCTTGTAATGTTTTTTTCTCGGGATGAGTCTGCCCTCTTTGAAATTATATCTCTTCTTTATCATAAATTTTGATCATCCTCCGTCATCTTCCTATTCTTTGCTCTGCAGCTCCGTGCCGTCTCCGGTCAGGTTTTCATAGAGCGCCCGAATAATCTCTTCCTGCAGCCTTTCAATCTCTTTTCTCGGACGCACAAAATTATTAAAGAGCATTGAAAAGCAATAATCCGTATCATTGATATGCAGATATCCGGAAAGGCAGGAGACCGCATGCAGAGTACCGGTCTTGGCGCGCAGATATCCGTCGAAATCCTGGAATCTCCGTTCCAGGGTTCCTTCACCTGATGAAGGCAGGAGTTCGAAAAAAGCCGATGCATACCTTGACAGATACAGATAACGCAGCACAAGGCTGATTTGATAAGGTGAAATCAGGTTGTGGCGTGACAGACCAGAGCCGTCCCAGAGTGAAACCCGACCGGTATCGGCACCGCACACCGCCAGAAACCGCTTCAGCATTCTTATGCCGGCGACAAAGCTTCCCTCGCCGTAATACCGGGCTCCCAGGGTCTTCAACAGGGTCTCGGCATAGAGATTCACGCTCTCGACATTGAGTTCGTGAAGGATATGGAGCAGCGGTTCGGAAACAATCGAATCCAGGATTACAAGTGGACCTGATTGCACAGCCGGTTCAAAAGCCCTGCGGAGCCGACCTTTGAATTCAATGCCCTCTTTGAGCAGCCGCTCCTTAAAACAGGTGCCGAAAAAGAGCGCCGGATCCTTGACCGACACCTCGATATTTCTGGTATGTCCTGCACCGATGCCGCCGCTCACATAGATGATGTTCGCCTCGGGCCGACGCAGGATGATGATGCTGTCTTCACCCTCTTTGGTGCGCATATCATTGATCAACTTCACATATTCGGTCTCGGGTTCAATCACAACGTCGGCGTAATCACCGACCCGGGTCGCCTCGATCCTGACATTGACACAATTCTTGTTTATGGACAACGCCGATACCTCTGGAGCGTATCGTGCATCAAGATAATGCCATGCCCAGCCCACGGGCAGCCGCTCAAATCTGAAATTGTTGCCGTTCAAACTCAACTCGGTGAAATATGTATCATCCAGGATGATATCGCCCTCAATCTCTTTTATCTTTCGGTTCTTAAGCGCCAGAATGAACTGCTCCAGGTCTTCCAGTTCGAGCATCGGGTCACCGCCGCCGATAATCACGAGGTCGCCTTTGAGCCGATCCTTTTCTATCTTTCCCTGAAAACCGAGTCTGGTCTTGAAACGGTGTTCTGGTCCGAGGAAAAAGAGACCGGCTCCACTGGTGACGATCTTCATATTCGAAGCTGGAATGAGCAACTTCTGACTGAAGCGGGCGTAAACCACACTGTCATTACTCAGATTCAACACATAGATACCGTAATTCGCCGACCCCAGGTCAGCCTGGTTCAAAATACTGTCGAGGGAAACCAGTGAAAAGAGATAGATCATCAATATCATCTTGTCCCACCCTGTCTTTGTTTGACCTTTTTACGCACCGCCTTTTTGTCAGTGACCGGTGTAAAGAGCCCGACGCTTTCAACCTTACACTTACAAGCCGATTTGTTCCTGTTTTTGCCGCAGACCGGACACAGACCCGCACAGTCTTTTTTGCACAGCGGAGCAATCGGGATGGAAAGGATAATCGCCTCCCGTATCCCGATACCCAGGTCAATATGATTACCCGTATAATAGACCTTATCGATGTCGGTCTTTTTCAAATTCACCTTCTCGACATTGAGATACGGATCAGTGCCCTGCACATAACTGAGCAGGAGATCGGCTTTAAAGTCCCGGGTGAATCCTCCGAGACACCGCACACAGATAAAAGCAGCGGAAAATTGCACATTGAACCGCACCACCAGGCCGCTCGCTGAATTGTTTATCCTGACATCAGCGCTGATCCGATGGAACTTCTTGACCGGGTAAGCCTCCAGGTTCAGCTCTTTCGCCTTGATATCGATGAATTCAAAGAATGTCGCATCTTCGATGGTCTTTACCGGGACCAGAAATCTCGAGGCAGCTATGTCTTCAACTCCTTTTTCCGTGCAGCCGGGAACAGGATATTATTGAGAATCAATCTGTATCCCGGTGAATTCTTATACTGCCTTAAATCAGTCGGCGGGTCATTGACAAAATGTTGATAGTCTTCAGGGTCATGGCCTGCAAGATAGGTGAAGGTTCCTTTACCGTAATTTCCATGAATGTACTTCACCTCCTCGGTACCGCTCACCTCTCCGAGAATCAAAACCGACGGTTTGATCGTGCTCCTTCTGAAACCTGTACACTGTCCCAGAAACTCCTTTATCAAAGAGGTGTGGTTCTGGACAAGCATACAGGGCACCGGGTCGAATTTCGCCGAAAAATCGAACAGGGAAAAGTATGTGTTGGGTCCGCGTATCGACGCCTCCCGGGTCACATCAATCGTGGAATGTTCATAGACCAGGGGGTCGAGAATCACCTGGAAGTTCTCAAACGCCAGACATCGGGAAAAATCCAGTTTGCTGTTCGCCCGGGGGTCGAACGGGTCGCCGTCGTAGATATTATGACAGATATCAGTATTCTGAGCGGCGAGGGCGATCTCATACGTATCACAGGCAGAGCACATCGAGAATACAAAACCGCCTTTTTCAATAAACTTTTTTATCGCCAGAGCCACTGCCAGTTTCATCCGTGAGACCTTGGCAAACCCCAGCTTCTTTGCGAGCTCCTCGTTTATCCGCACCTCTGCCCTGTACCAGTCGGTGTTTCTCTGGCTCGCAAAGAACTTGCCGTACTGGCCGGTGAAGTCTTCGTGGTGGAGATGGAGCCAGTCATAATTCATCAACTTTCCGGCAAGAACGTCTTCGTCCCATACCTGGTCATAGGGAATGTCCGCATACTCGAGAGCGAGGGTGACCGCATCGTCCCAGGGCTCGAAAGTCTCTGGAATGTAGACCGCAATCTTCGGCGCCTTTTCCAGAAATATCGTTTCCATATTATTCTCTTCAATCGTCTCGTAGATCTGGAGTATCCTGTCGGGCGTCACATTCTCCCAGAGCACACCATTCAGGGCACAATCCTTTTCAATACTCATTGTGCGGTCCATTAAAAAAGAACCGCCCCGATAATTCAGAAGCCACTCGATATTCATTCCCTGTTCCAGGGCGTGATATGCGACGCCGTACGCCTTCAAGTGGTCGGTCTGGGTCAAATCCATAGGGATGAGTATCTTGTCACCGAACAACGGGATTGAAAGGAAAAGAAGAAACAGACTTTTTTTACAGCAAGAAAACGTCATTCTTCATTTTCCTTGATTACATTCAAAATCTCTTTGGGACTGCCGGCGTTCTTGAGCTGCTCACGCACATGTTCTTTGCGCAAGAGCCTTGAAAGTTTCGCCAGCGTCATAATATACTCTGACTTCTTGTTCTCCGGGGAGGCGATGAGAAATATGATGTGTGACGGCTTGCCGTCGATCGACGAAAAGTCAACCCCCTCGGGTGAACGCGCGAATGCAAGGAGCAGGTCGTCCACTGCATCGGTGCGCGCATGGGGGATTGCAATCCCGTCGCCGATCCCCGTGGACTCAAGATTCTCTCTCTTTGCCAGAGCCTTCTGAAACTCCTCTCCGTCTTTAACGAATTTCTTCTCAACCATATAATCCACCAGTTCCTTTATCGCCGCAATCTTCTCTTTCGCCTTGATATCCATAATAATCGCCTGGGGATTGAGGAGTTTAGATATTCTTAAAACCATTACACCTCCTTATAGATGTTCTTCATAACCCGACATTATAACCCGATCACCGGTACCGGGCAAGAGACGAATATCTTCTTGGTCTCATCCTTTTTCTTGATAAAGACCAGGTCGATTCCATAACCCTGAATATATTTTTTCAGGACATTCGACACATAGCCTTCTTCAATGTGAAGCGACGTCCAGACGCCGTTCTGCACAGCCTCATCCTCGGTCAGGTAAAGAAGCTGCCAGCCTGTTTCTTCGATTCTCCTGTGGAGGAGTTCGACCTTTTGATGGGTGAGGCGCGCCAGACGCGAAATCTTGCCCGTCTCAACGACAAAAAGAACAAAGAGTCTGCTCTTGAACTTTTTACACAATTGAACCGCAGGTTCGATTATCGATTGGTCTGTCTCCTCAGTGAACAGAAGAATAACCTTCTTGAACTTCATATAATATGCTGGAGTATCATATCCTTCTCAATTCTACTCTTTTCTATAACCCGGCACTTTATAATATATACCTCGACATATCGATATCACCGGCGATCTCTTTTAATTTACTGTTCACATAATCTCCGTTTATCTTTATCTGCTTTTCACTGATATTGGGAGCGGCATAGAGAATCTCTTCGAGCAATTTCGTCATCACGGTATGCAATCTGCGCGCGCCGATGTTTTCAGTGGACTCATTGACCCTGGAAGCAATCTCAGCGATCATCTCTATTGCATCATCAGTGAAATCAAGGGTCACACCTTCGGTCGCCATCAGAACACTGTACTGTTTGATCAAAGAATTCTCCGGTTCGACAAGGATCCGTTTGAAATCATCCTTTGTGAGTGAAGAAAGCTCCACCCTGATCGGAAAACGCCCCTGCAGTTCAGGAATCAAGTCCGACGGTTTTTTATTGTGAAAAGCACCCGCCGCAATGAATAGAATGTGATTGGTCTTTATCATACCGTATTTGGTCATCACGCTCGAGCCCTCGACAATCGGCAGCAGATCACGCTGCACCCCTTCACGCGAGACATCAGGTCCGTGGGTGGCGCCGCTGCCCGCAATCTTGTCAATCTCGTCAATGAAGACGATCCCGGAATTTTCAGTCCGCTCCCGGGCTTCATTTACCACCTCATCCATATCTATCAACTTATCCGCCTCTTCATTCTCCAGATAACGCAGTGCCTCTTTCACGCGCATCTTCCGTTTTTTTCTCTTTTTCGAGAGTTTGCCGCCGAACGCCTCTTCAATGGCGATGCTGATGTCGCCGATGCCCGCCTGATTGAAGAGCTCGACAAACGGCATCTTCTGGCTTACGACCTCGAGCTCAATGGTCCGGTCGTCGAACTTGCCCTCGCGTAATAATTTCCTCATCTTTTCCCGGGTGCTGAGGGCGGATTCAGTGAACTCCGCACTCTCTGGAGATGTGAGGGGTGGTGCTTTGGAAATCGGAGATGCAGGTAAAAGGATATCGAGGATTCTCTCTTCGGCGAACTGTTTGGCTTTTTCCGCCACGAGTTTCATCTTTTCCTGGCGCACCATATTGACTGAAATCTCAACCAGGCCCCTGACCATGGACTCGACGTCCCTGCCCACATATCCGACCTCAGTGAAGCGCGACGCCTCGACCTTGATAAAGGGAGCCCGTGCAATGCTCGCCAGACGGCGTGCGATCTCAGTCTTTCCAACACCGGTCGGTCCGATAAGGATGATATTATTCGGATAGATCTCTTCCCTTATTTTACCGCTCACCCGCTGCCTGCGCCATCGGTTGCGGAGTGCAATCGCAACCGCCTTTTTCGCCTCCGTCTGACCAATCACATATTTATCAAGTTTGGCGACGATTTCTTCAGGTGTAGGATAAACGTGGGACATCACGCCGTTCCTTAACGCTGTGTCCAACATTGAGTAAATTATATAAAATTATTTAAAGATGTCAAGGGGAAGGGGGAAAGGGCAGCTCTGACGAATCAAATTGTTGATTTTTGGTTTTTTAAGGTTATTGGTGGGTTAAATTGTAAGATTTTACAGGGGATAAACAAAAGGGTAGACGACTCCCTCATATTTTGTATACTTATTTTAAGAGTTATTTGGGGGATAAACCCAGAGCTGAAGGCTTTATCAAGAAGTATCAAAGCGAATCTGGAATCGTTGGGTTCTAGCGGTTTCGATTTCGTGAGGCTCAAAAAGACTGGTTCTTAAATCTTCTAAGAGCCAATGGGCAATATTTCGAATACT